>CBFHYI010000001.1:0-103658 GCA_965660025.1 uncultured Ilumatobacteraceae bacterium
GACAGGTCAGCACTTGGTTCGATCTACGACCGCTACGGGCAGTCGCTCTTCGACACCGCAACGGCAATGACGAACAACCGCGACGACGCCTCGGACATGGTGCAGGACGTCTTCGTGCTCGCAGCCGAGCGGCTTGGTCAATTGCGCGACCCATCACGACTGAAACCGTGGCTTTTCGCAATTCTTCGCAACGAGGTCTATCGACGGTCTCGACGACGGTCCCGTCAAGCAATCACCGACTTCTCAGCTCCAGAGCATGACGCGATGCTTCCGTCTACCCCCTCCTCTTCCGATGCGGTCGATGATGCACTCGAAGGCGCTGAGCTCGCCGAGCTTGTTCGGGCCGCAGCCTCAGGTCTTGACGCTCGTGATCAACTCGTTCTCGAACTCAGCGTCCGTCAGGGTCTGAGCGGTGACGACCTTGCCGACGCGCTCGGTGTGTCGGCACAGCAAAGCTACGCACTTGTTCACCGGATGCGCGAACGAACTGAGCGCAGCCTTGGCGCATATTGTGTTGCCCGTCGAGGCCGGAAGGAATGCGACGAGCTCGACGCCATCCTCAAAGGGTGGTCGGGTGACTTCACCGTGTTGCTTCGCAAACGAGTGTCGCGACATATCGATGCGTGCAATACCTGCGAGCGTTCGCGGCGTCGATTTGCTCCTCTCGCCCTTGTTGGTGCGGCGCCAGCATTTGCAGCACCAATCGGTCTTCGCTCCTCCATCCTCGAGCGGGTTGCCCTGCTCCATCCCGATGCATCGACCGGGGTCGGTGGAGATGGCTCCGCATCTTCACAGGCAACGACAACCTCGCCATCAACCTCAACGTCGACGAGTTCAACTTCTGCAAGCGAGTCAGGGATTCAAGCAACGTTTGGGGCTGCCGATCCGTCGACGGGCTTCCCGCTACTGCAGGCCACCAGTCGCATCGGGCGTCGAGCAGCACTCTCCATGATGGGCATCGCGGCTAGTGGGGTCATTTTGGTCGGCAGTGTTGTGTTGATCGCAGACCGGTCGTCTTCTGAACCGATCAACGCAGATGAAGTGCCACGAGGTGAGGCATCGAGTGACGAAGGGCTGCCTCCTACAACTGCAGAGACCGGCGATGAACCCGTCGAACCGTCCGATTCAGCGCCTCTACCTGCAACCTCAACAACGGTTGCATCAACGACATCAACGACAGTTGCGACAACAACCTCAACGACGACTGTGCCCCCAACAACAATTCCGCAGGCTGTGTCGCCAATTGCGTCTGGCCCATCGACAAGTTCATCAACCACTGTTGCGCCGTCGACGACGTTGGCTCCGACGACCACGACGACCACCACAACAACGGTGGCACCGACCACAACGACCACGACGACCACCACGACAACGACAACCACCACGACAACCACACTGCCGTCGAACCAAAGCCCGAGGGGCACAGTGAGCCTGAGTTGTCGGAAGGTGACGTATGGAACCGTTGCCCTTTTCACCCGGTATGACCTGGAAATTACGATGAAGATGACCGATGCCGATGACGACGACATCACCATGAATGTCGACGTGTTCCAATCTGGTGAATCCAATGCTGCGATCGTCATGGGAACCAGTACCGACACTGAGGCGACGGTGAACGGAGCAGGAACCGCGTTCTTCACCCACTCAACAACAAATCCGGCGCCGATATCACTTCTCGCAAAGGCCACTGATCCTTCGGGTGGACAACTTACCGAGAGCCTCTCCGTCGACCCTTCGAATAGCTCCGAGTGCCCGACGTAGCAGCAACTACCCGCCGGTAGCTTCTGCCGATAGCCTTGCACGGGTGCCGCAGGGTCTTGATCCAAACGGTCCTCTGCGGATCGCCTATCTCACGTACCGAGGAAAGCCCCATGTCGGTGGCCAAGGTGTGTACACCCGCCATCTCACAAAGGCGCTCCTCGATCTCGGACATGAGGTTGAAGTATTCGGTGGCCAGCCCTATCCCGTGCTCGATGAGCGGATCACCCTCACCAAACTGCCAAGCCTTGACCTCTTCAACGACCACTATCCCGGCCGTTTCCCCGCATTTTGGGAATTCAAAACTCGCGAAGATTTCCTTGAGGTGGGTGTCTTCTCAACCGGTGTGTTCCCTGAGCCACTGGCCTTCAGCGCCCGCGTACATCGCCACCTCGCACCGCGCGCTCACGAGTTCGACCTCATTCATGACAACCAATGTCTCGGATGGGGAATCAAGCGACTTGAAAAGATCATTCCCACCATCGTCACCCTGCACCACCCCATCACACGAGATCGGGCGCTCGAAATGGCAGCCGCGCCAAACTTCTACAAGCGATGGTCGATTGGCCGTTGGTACTCATTTGTGAAGATGCAGGGAAAGGTTGCAAGCCAAATGCCACGAGTGGTCGTAGTGAGTGAAAATTCGATCAACGACATCCACGCTGACATGGGGGTTGCTCTCGACCGCATGCGATTGGTGCCGGTTGGTGTTGACCCTGAACTCTTCACCCCACTCCCCCACATCGAGCGAAAGCCCGGGCGTCTCATCACCACTGCATCTGCAGATGTCGCCCTGAAAGGTCTCGCTTACCTCATCGAGGCGATGGTCGCATTACGCAAAGAAGGGCGAGACATCTCACTCACGATCATCGGTCGACCCAAGCCAGGCAAAAGCATGGATCTCATCGATCGTTACAACCTTCATCCCCACATTGAATTTGTCTCAGGTGTGAGCGATGAGCGAATCGTTGAGCTGTACGCTGAGGCCGAACTTGCGGTCGTTCCGAGCCTGTACGAGGGCTTTAGCCTCCCCGCCATCGAAGCGATGTGCACCGGCACGCCCCTTGTCGCCACCGATGGTGGCGCGCTACCAGAGGTCACCGGGGCAGATGGTGAAACCGTGTTCCGATGCACAGCGGGAGATGTGTCGTCACTCGCCACGTCAATTCGGCAGGCTCTTGACCAACCAGAAGCACGCGCCGCAATTGGGGCTGCTGGCCGACAACGTGTCACCGAACGCTGGTCATGGCGGCACTGCGCCGAACTCACCGTTGACCAATACCGACAAGTTCTCGACATGCCCGACAACATTGCGAAACTCCAGCGAAACGGGCGGCTATAGATGCTGACGATCAGGTTCGATGAGCTCGGACTGCGACCCGGAGATCGCGTGCTCGATGTCGGGGCTGGTTTCGGTCGTCACGTGTACGAATGCGCGCGTCGAGGTGCACGATCTGTCGCTCTCGACTACGCCGAGGAAGAGGTCGTGCAAACTCGACACACATTGGGAGCAATGTTGGAAGCTGGCGAAATTCCGCCTGAGGGCTCACTCGGGGTGTTGCGTGGCGACGCAACCACACTCCCGTTTGACAACAGCAGTTTCGACGTCGTCATTACCTCTGAAGTTCTCGAACACATCCAAGATGACCGGTCGGCTCTCTCAGAAATGGTTCGGGTGTTGCGGCCAGGCGGCCGGTTTGCAGCAACGGTTCCCGCCCAACTTCCCGAAACCATCAATTGGTGGCTGTCAGATGAGTATCACGCTCCCAAAAGCCCCGGAGGACACGTTCGCATCTACAGCGCTACCGAACTGAGAGCAAAACTGCGTTCAGCAGGTCTCGACGTCACCGGCGGACATCGCGCTCATGCACTGCACTCACCATATTGGTGGCTGAAGTGTGCAGTGGGGGTCAGAAATGATGATCACCCTCTCGTGAACCGCTATCGCAAACTGCTTGAACGCGAAATCACTCATCAACCCACCTCGCTCGCTGTTGCGGAAAAGTTGCTCGCTCCTTTGTTGGGCAAAAGCCGAATCGTGTACGGCACGAAGGTGATCCCGTGACGGCGCATAAGGGTTTAGTACTTCCTCACCTTCCTGGCGCGATCACTGCCGATGAGGTAGCCGCATCCGCTGCTCATCTTGCGTCGCTGCAGCGTCCGTCAGGAATGATTCCCTGGTTCACGAACGGTCATTGCGACCCGTGGAACCATGTTGAATCAGCGATGGCACTCGATATTGCGGGGCGTTCCGCTGAAGCTGAACTCGCCTACGACTGGCTCGCACACGTGCAACGCCCCGACGGCGCCTGGCATAACTATTACGTCGGTGATGATGATGGTGATCGCTCAATTTCAGAGCGCAAACTCGACACCAACGTATGTGCCTACGTCGCGACCGGTGTTGTACATCACGCTCTATGCGCGCCAAGCGAACACGAACGTGATCGTCGCGCTCAACAGCGATGGCCAATGGTCAACGCTGCGCTGTCGTGGGTGCTTGCCCAACGACGAGGCGACGGTCTTGCGCTGTGGGCGGTCGAAGAAGATGACCGTCCATGGGATTACGCACTTCTCACCGGCACGTCAAGTATTCAGCATGCCCTTCGATGTGGGGCAGTACTTGCTGGCTTTTGCGGTGAAGATGCCGATGAATGGCTGCGGGCGGCAGACCATATGCGCAATGCCATCAATACCCGGCCCCACTCGTTTGAAGATAAGTCACGTTGGGCGATGGACTGGTACTACCCAGTGCTCACCGGGGCTCTCACAGAATCTGCAGCGACTGCACGACTCGCATCTGGATGGGGCACGTTCATCATGGATGGGCTCGGCACTCGTTGTGTGAGCGATGAACCTTGGGTGACGGCCTCAGAGACCGCCGAGACCGCTCTTGCTTTCGCAGCGATTGGAGATGTTGATACCGCCTCTCAACTTCTCTCATGGACTCGAGGTCACCGCCGAGACGATGGTTCCTATTGGACCGGCATTGTTCATCCTGATCGCATCGTGTTTCCCGACGGCGAGCACACTTCGTATACCGCAGCGGCTGTTGTGCTCGCAGCCGACAGCATTTGCCAATCATCACCTGCGAGTTCATTATTCAGGTTTGACCTCGCGAACCCCTTCAATCGCTGAGCGTCCCAAGCCAAACCAGGCCGCCGCCGTACACTCTTCTCGTGACACGCGCCCTTGACTCAACCCTTGCTCGAACTGTTATTTCGGTCTATGCCTGGATTTCCTTCGCTGTTCTCCTCATAGGGCTTGTTCCTATCGTGGGCATCATTCGATTGGTGACGATGCCATTTGATCGTGGCGCCTACTGGGCTGGGTACACCTTTCGATCAGTTGCCCGAATGCACGGCCGTCTCAACCCGCTGTGGACCTTCACCGTTCAGGGCGCTTTCCCCAAGAACCCGCGCCTGCCGTATGTAGTGGTGTCAAATCACGAGAGCTTTGTCGACATGCTCGCAATTTCGCAGATCCCCATTGAAATGAAATGGGTTGCGAAAAGTACGTTCTTTAATCTTCCCCTCGTCGGTTTCCTTCTCATGCTGTCCCGTGACATCAAACTCGTTCGTGGAGCCAAAGGCGCTGGTGCCCGTGTTTACACCGAAGCAGCAGAACGTCTTTCGACCCGGTCATCGGTGATGCTGTTTCCTGAGGGAACAAGAAGTGCTACCGGTGAACTTGGAGAGTTCAAAGATGGTGCATTCAAGATCGCAATTGAAGCTCAAGCACCGATTGTTCCGTTAGTGGTGCACGGAACTCGCAATGCGCTCATCAAGCACGACTGGCGATTCGGGCGTTGTAACGCAACGGTGCAGATCCTTGATCCAATTCCAACGGCAGGGATGTCGGTCGACGATGTTGCTGAACTGCGTGAACACGTCCGCGGCCTCATCGCGGAAACTAAAGCCGAACTCGCATCTGCCGCCTGAGTCATGTTTCAGACCCCGGTACGCGCGCTCGCCACGCTGCGGCTGCGCGTGCCACCGGTAATTTTTGCCGCGTCGGCTGTCAGCACACTGGTGTTTATTGCGACGCCATTTCTCATTACAGGCCTTTCCGAACAAGGCGACATCAATGTGAACCGCGTCGGGCTCATCTCGAGCACCCAACTCTTGGGTTTTGTGATTGGTTCATGGGGATCGGGCCGAGTGTTCCGCCCGCGTCGCAAACTGCTGGTGGCTGCCGTGTTGCTCGGCGTCATCGCCAACGTTGGTTCAGGTCTTGTCGAGTTCTGGCCTCTTGTCGGCTTCCGGTTTGTGAACGGGATTGCGCTCGGCACCATCGCATGGCTCGCGTGGGCCGAAGTCTTTGGTGATGATTCGAGAACTGGCGACATCGCAGTCATCGGACCGATCGTTGGCACCATCGGCTCACCAGCAGTCGGGATGTTTCTCGACCGATTCGGTACTGACACGTTGTTCATCGCGCTCGGTGTCCTCCACCTTGTGCCGCTGCTCTTCGTGCATACCAGTCGCTTGACGTCGGGTGAACGAGTTCGTCGTGAACGACATCGGCCGACCCGATCGGCACTTCTCGCAATGCTTGCTCTCGGCTGTTTCACCCTCGGCGGTAGTTCGGTCTTTGTGTTTTCGAACAGCATCGGGCGAGGCGATGTCGGTATGTCGGCGCTACTTGTTTCGCTCGTCTACTCGTGTAATTCAATTGCGGGCATTCCATCGTCTCGTTATTCAGGTCAACGTACACACGCGGGTCGCTGGATTCTTGCGACGGCGGCGTGCGCCATCACTCTCGGCTTTGCTCATCATCCGATCGCATTTGCACTCGCAGTGACATCGTGGGGATTTTTCTTCTGGATGTCGGTGCCGGCTTGTTTCTCTGTGCTTGCTGCGCATTCGAAATACCCGGCAGAACGAGCCGGAGATGCTCAGGCCTACATGGCAGGGGGCCGAGTCATTGGACCTCTCATCGGTGGAACCATGTTTGCAGTGAGCCCCCAGCTGCTCGGCCTCGTCGGTGCAGCAATCATGATCATGGCTGCCGCAACGTTTATTGTCCTCGAGCGCCGTCAGGGGCCCTTACTTGCGGCGTAACAGTCGTAACGACCCTGTCGCGCCGATCTCCGCGAATGCTCCAGAGTCAAGTGCCGGGCGGTAAATCTCATCGTGTGGGGCTTGGCCACCATCAGCTGGGTCAGCGAACACGTCATGAATGGCAAGCACCCCACCTTGGGCTACGTGATGCGCCCACGACCGGTAGTCGGCTGCGGCGTGCTCGGCGCCGTGCCCTCCGTCGATGAACAACATTGCGATCTCTGTGGACCACACCGTTGCGACTCGCGGTGACGCGCCAACGACTGCGATCACCGTGTCTTCTAATTCGGCGTCCCATAGCGCTCGCCTCAGAAATGGCAATGTGTCCATCTTGTTGATTCGCTGATCCACAACTTCGGGGTCGTGGTGCTCCCAGCCCGCTTGGGTTTCTTCAGAACCTCGATGATGGTCGACCGTCACGACCACACGACCGGCACCTTGGGCAGCTGCGCCAAGCCAGATAGTCGAGCGGCCGCAATACGAACCGATTTCAACAATTGGTCCTTCCACCGACGATCGACAGATGTCTACCGCCGCGAGAAAGAGAGCTTCCCCTTCATTGTCGGGCATGAATCCCTTTGTTTCAGCCAACACTCGCCGCTTCTCGTCATCTAATTGCACGAAAGCAGGCTATGTGATGGAAGAATGGAGATGTGCAGGAAGCACTCGACGATCTCATTTCTCTTCTTGACCTCGAACCCATCGAAGTCAACCTGTTTCGCGGTCTGTCTCCTGACGAAGATCGGCAACGAGTCTTTGGTGGACAGGTAGCCGGCCAAGCTCTGGTTGCAGCCGCGCGGACGATTGAAGAACCTGGGCGGCTTGTGCATTCGCTGCACGCCTACTTCCTCCGCCCGGGAGATCCGAAAGTGCCCATCGTGTACGAGGTTGACCGAATCCGTGACGGCAAAAGCTTCTCAACTCGCCGTGTCGTGGCAATTCAACATGGTCGAGCAATTTTTAACCTTCAGGCCAGTTTCCACGATCACGAACCAGGGCTTGATCACCAAAACGCCACCCCTCTTGACGTGCCGGCGCCCGAGACCTTGCCCAACTTCCAGGAGCGTATGGCGCCGTACAAAGACAAAATCGGTCCGATGTATGACACACCGCGCCCCATTGATGTGCGCTATGTGAACGGTGACCCGATGTCTCGGGGTAGCCAACCGACGAATGGGCAAAAGGTGTGGATGCGAGCTAACGGCAGTTTGCCCTCAGACCCGACACTGCATGCGTGCATCGTCACCTACGCAAGCGATATGACACTGCTCGACACGACATTGCTTCCACATGGCCGCAACTGGTTTGACGGCGTTCAAATGGCGTCCCTCGATCATGCGATGTGGTTTCACCGACCATTCCGAGCAGATGATTGGTTGCTCTACGAACAGCACGCAATTTCATCGTCAAGTGCGCGCGGGCTTGCTGCTGGCTCGATCTACAACGCCGAAGGTCACCTCGCCATCAACGTTGTTCAAGAAGGCCTCATAAGACTCGAACGATGATCGTTCGAGTCGTCACGACGATTGTTCTTGCTGCCGCCATCGGTGCATGTGGGTCGTCGGTTGAAACGTCGGCGCCAAACCCAACTATTTCGGGAGCTGTCACAACGTCTGACGTGACGTCGCTGCCGCCGCAGCCAGAAACAACGACAACCACCATCGCAACCGGTGATGAAAAGGTCGCCCGCCCAGCTGCTCCCTCTTCAATTCATCCAGCGGTCGGATTTGCCACCACTCATTCACTCGCCCCGTTGAGTGACACCGTTGCTGATCACCGCGACCAACGCCTGCTCGCCGTCACGCAGAGTGGAACGATCCACGATCTCAGCCACGAAGAGCTGCCAACGGTTCTCGATATCACTCACCTCACTCGCCAAAACGCCGAGCAGGGCTTGCTCGGTGCCGTGCTCTCTCACGATGGCGAAACGATGTATCTCAACTTCACCTCGACCGAAGAGCAGCGATCGGGTGACACAGTTATCGCGGCGGTGCCTCGAGCGCCCGACGGCTCGTTTCCCTCCGATGACCTCATGACAATCATGACGATCGCTCAACCATACGGAAACCACAACGGGGGCGACCTTGAGATCCTCGACGACGGCAGCCTGCTGATTGCCGTAGGCGATGGAGGTTCTGGAGGCGATCCCGAGCGGCACTCCCACGTCCTCGACGACCCTCTCGGAAAGCTCCTGAGAATTCAGCCGCTTTCAGATGGGGGTTACCGAATTCCGGTTGATAACCCCTATGTCGAGGGTGCCCTTGGAGAGGTGTGGTCGAGTGGTCTCCGGAATCCTTGGCGTATCGACATTGACCCACTCACCGCCGATCTTTGGATCGCAGATGTCGGTCAAAATGAACATGAAGAAATCAATCGGGTCACTGCAGATACCAACCTTGTAGGCGGGAGCGGGGTCGACTTCGGTTGGAGTTCATTTGAGGGTTACTCCCCCTTCAACGATGACGTGTCTCCTGATGAGCGTTCCATCCTGGCCGAACCGGTCTACACCTACCCTCACGTCGATGGGGCATGCTCCGTTACCGGCGGTGTCGTCTACCGGGGAGATCTCATCGAAGATCTATGGGGCTGGTATGTGTTCGGAGACTTTTGCACCGGCGTCATCAGTGCGCACAACCACGTCTCGGAATCAACTGTCGAACTTGGGGTTGTCGCAATGCCGACGTCAATTGAGCGAGACCATCGTGGAGAGATCGTCGTTGTAACCGCAACCGGCGATGTCGTCAGCGTCGTGCGCCCATGAACATGCCTTTAAGGGAGTCGTAGTGCTCGATCACGTGGCCGGCACCAAGAACGACCGCTTCAAGAGGGACGTTCGACATCCGAACCGGAACCTCAGTTTCTCGTTCAATCCGTGCGGCAAGCCCGCGCAATAGACCGCCTCCGCCGACGAGGTACATACCCCGCACCAAAAAGTCTTGGGAAAGTTCGGGGGGAGCTTTTGCGAGACATCGCACCACCGACGCCACGATTGACGACACCGGATCTTCGATCGCTTCTCGAATTTCTTCCGGCGTGAGCACCACCGTCTTCGGCAACCCTGACATCAGGTCGCGCCCACGCACTTCTGCGGTGGCCTCGTCGACAGTCTCCGCTGCGGAGCCAATCGCAATCTTGATCTCTTCTGCGGTTCGTTCTCCAATGGCAATACCATGCTCGCGCCTGATGTGGTTCTGAATCGCGGCATCAATGTCGAATGAACCAACCCGAACGGCTTCAAGGGCAACAATGCCTCCGAGAGAGATCACTGCGGTTTCGCTCGTGCCACCACCAATGTCGATCACCATGTTTCCGACGGGTTCGTCGATTGGGAGATCGGCCCCAATCGCGGCAGCCATTGGTTGCTCGATGAGGTTCGCATCAGCCGCGCCAGCGCGACGTGCCGCGTCGGTGACCGCTCGTCGCTCAACCTCGGTGATTGCCGACGGTACGCAAATGACAACCTTTGGTCTCGTGAACCTGCTCACACCAACCCGCTGCAGCAACAGACGAATCATTCGTTCAGTAATTTCAAAGTCGGTGATCGCGCCTCCGCGAAGAGGCCGCACCGCAACGATGTAGCCCGGTGTACGGCCAATCATCTGCCATGCCTCACGACCGGTCGCAAGCACTTCGCCGGTCTGCCGGTTGAGCGCGATCACTGAGGGCTCGTTCAACACGATGCCCTTGCCTTTCATGTACACCAGGGTGTTTGCGGTACCGAGGTCAATCGCAAGGTCACGAGCCATTGGATTCACCCTCTTCGTCTTCAGATGACTCATCAGAAATCTGACGAACCCGTTCGGTCACGTTCTTGCGGGCATCGGACGACAGTGCACTGATCTGCCGACGAAAGTCAGACACTGCGTCGTCACTTCGCTTCGTTCGACGGATAATCAACAACAGCGCAAGAGCGACAATTGCTATTGCGATGATGAGCAGCGGCATGTCAGTTCGGCTCCGATACAACATTGCTGGGCCGCTCGATCGGAGATGCTCCAGTTCCCCAATCAGAACCCTCTGACCACTCTTCATGCTTCCAAATCGGAGATGAAACCTTGAGCGCATCAATCGCAAACCGGGCTGCTTCAAATGCGACCGGACGATGAGGGGACGACACGGCAACAATCACCGACACCTCGCACAACTCGAGGCGACCAATGCGATGCCAAATCAGCACTCGACCAACGTCGGGCCAACGGTTGCGCAGTTCGTCAGCGATTGCTGCGAACGAATCAATCGTCTTTTCTTCGTACGCCTCATAGCTCAGGGCGACGACATCATCTCGACCGTCTGCGTGATCTCGCACGGTTCCTGAGAACAACGTGACCGCTCCACACTCTGGTCTGACCGCCCAGTCATGGGCTACGCCGGCATTCAACACAGCAGAGGTGACGTCAAACCAGTTGTCGTCACGTTCGGGAGCCTGCACATTTGCATCGTAGTGCCCAAGGCGTGCCGTGACTGCAGATTGGGCTGAACAGTTACTACAGTCGTCTACTCGTGGATCTTGTTCCCCCACCTCACGAGCGCGAATGGCGTCATCCGGCTGAGATCTCAGCCGAGCACCGCATCGTGTTCGCTGCTGAGCCACCAAGTCGACGACTTCGAATTTTTGCTCTCATCACCGGGCTGATCGCCGTGACTGCAGCGGTCGTTGCGGCAGTAATCGTGAGTGCAATGGGCTAACGCTGACGCCGGTGACGAAACGCCCGAACACCGATCACGACGATTGCAGAAGCTGCGATGACGACGCCGACAACAGCTCCACCAAGCGCAAGTTCCTGACGTCGTTTTGGTGTGATCGATGCCCACCAAGGGCTCTCAGTGCCTTCAACGAATGTCTGTTCATTCGTAACCGACGAGGTCCAACCGAGCGATTTCAATCGATCGTTGGCCACCACCCAACTGGTTGTCGTGTACGGCCCCAAGCCTGGTGGGATCGGTCCACGTTGAAACCTCCACTGCAGAGCCCATAACTGCTCGCGAACCCATCGAGGAACGGGTATCTGCCAGCGGCGCCCAAGAAGGGCTCGTACCCGATCTCCAGGAACCCAACCATCTGGAGCGACATTGACAACTCCGTCGTACTCAGACACGACCACTGCTTCAACAGCAGCAGCGAGATCATCGATGTGCAGAAACTGTGCGGGCGGCTCCTCATCGCCAAGTCGGCGACCAGACCCTGCTGCGAGGGCTCTTGCGAGCGATGATGACGCTCCAAGGCCCATCGTCACCGTTGGGCGAAGCACTGCCACTGATCGATCGTCAGACCCCCGTCGCCATCGATCGAGAACGTGTTCAACCGAAGAGAGCTGGCGAGCAAATACGAATGACGCCTCGGGCCGAATGACTTCATCTTCGGTAATGGGAATACGACTATTCGCGTGAGGTCCGTATACGAGCGACGACGACAACATCACCACCCGGCGGGCATTCACGCGCCGCACTTCTTCCATTAACGCTTCGCCTTCAACGGTCGCACTTGAACGCCGACGGGCTAATCCATCGTGATCACCAACCCGAAGATCGACGATGACATCGGCAACCCCTGCATCGAGCGGCACCATTTCAACGTCTGCATTTGCGAGTAATCGATCGATGACCCGATGCGAAAGAGCGGCCGCTCCTTCACGAACAAGTACCTTCATCGCCACCTCGGCGACGCTACCCGACCGAGAAGTGCCTAGCATCAGAGGTATGGCCAATACTCCTGAGCCAAACTCAGAAGACCCCTTCAGCGGAATTCCATTCCTTGGCGATATTGCGAAAGCAATGTCGGGGCAGGGACCGATCAATTGGGATGCGGCACGACAATTTGCTCTCCTTGGAGCGACTGGTGGAGAGCAGGAGCCAAACGTAGATCCATCATCTCGCATGGCGCTCGAGGCGCTTGTACCGATCGCACGTATGCACGTCGGTGACCTCACCGGTGCCGACCTCTCGACCACCGATGTCGTCACGTGCAGCCGTTCACAATGGGCTGCTGACACCCTCGATTCATATCGTCCGCTCTTCACCGATCTTGCGACGGCACTCAGTGCTTCAAGCGAGGTCGAAGAAGACGCATCCGACCCTATGTCTCAGATGATGGCTGGTCTGTCGAAAATGATGGCTCCGGCGATGCTCGGAATGGCGGTCGGTTCGATGACCGGCGATCTAGCCCAACGCTGTTTCGGAGTTCACGACCTGCCAATTCCGCGGACTGACCAGCGACTGAAACTTATTGGCGCAAACATCGATGCGTTTGCAGCCGAGTGGGAAATCCCACTTGATGAAGTTCGGCTGTGGGTACTGGCACATGAATTTGCGGGCCAGGCAGTGCTGGGTTCACCGAACTTCGCAACCCCACTTTCGGCGATGGTCCGTCAATATGTCGCTGCGTTCCGACCTGACCCTGATGCGGTGATCGAAAAACTAGGCGGTCTTGACCCCACCTCGGGAGACCCGATGGACGCCATCCAGCAAACGCTTGGTGATCCAGCGATTCTGTTGGGGGCCGTGAGCTCAGAGGAGCAGCGTGAGATGGAGCCTCGACTTGATGCCGCTGTCGCTGCGGTTGTTGGCTTCACCGATTGGATCGTCGATGCGGTATCTGTCCGGGTTGTCGGAGGTTCTGCGCTTCGAATAGCTGAAGCGGTTCGTCGCCAACGCGTTGAACAATCTCCTTCCGATGTGTTTGTTCATCGCCTGCTTGGCATTCGACTCGATGAGGAACAAGTTCGGAGCGGCAAACAATTCGTGCAGGGCGTGGTTGACCGGGTCGGTGACGATGCAGCGATCGCGATGTTGCTCACTGGTAACGATCGCTGCCCGACACCGAGCGAAATCGCTGCGCCTGGCCTGTGGATCGCACGGGTCAGTGAGTCGTAACGGTCACATCTGACGTCAACGGCCTGGCACCGGCAACGTACGACACGAGCGCCGCAACGAGAACGGCTGCGAGATAGGCAATACCTACCGTTCCGGACATCTCAACAAGAATGGGGATCGCAGCGCCGGCCACCCACCCGAATTGAAATCGTGTCTCAAACCACGCAAATGTCGCTGCTCGACTTCGTTCTGCCACATCGCGCTGGACGATTGATTCGAATGCCAATCGGCCGATGCTCCCAGAAAAGTTGACCACCACAGAAAGTACGACACCAACCAGGTAGCCGCCAACAAATGCTGCTCCCCCGGCTGCAATCGCGGGAAGCGCAAGCGCGGCCGCGAGCATTTTCTCAACCTCGGTCTTTTGGCGGAGCCAAGGCCCAACCGTGTTGCCAACGAACGGTGCGAGAGCGCCAAGTCCGACCGCAGCTGCGAGCCACAGCGGTGATGCGGCGCTCGACCGAAACCAGAGCGCAACTTGAAACAAGGTGAATCCTTGAGCGAATCGAAGCACGGTCATTGCGATCCATCCGACATGTACATCAGAACTTTTCACGCCACGCTCTGCCAGCGGTTCACTCGCTGAGCGACTCGCATGCGCTTGAGGGAGTCGTGTGGCAAGGGCCGCTGCTGCGACGAAGAACACCGCTCCGTAAAACAGCGTGGCTCCCGTACCGAGCAACTGTTGAATGCCAGCCGCCGGCACAACCGCGAATGCTCCGGTCAGCGTCGCAATGCGGCCAAGTTTTGAGTTTGCTTCCACGAGGTCGCTTGCATTTCGAACGACTGACGGCACGATCGCTTGTTTTGTCACCGCATACGTCTTCTGCAGCACAAGAGCCGCAAAGACGAACGGGAATAGGGCGATCCCGTCTGCGGTGAAAATCATGCCGATCTGCACCCCGACACGAGAGATTGCAAGGCCGACCACCATCGCCCGTCGCCCACCGCGAAGTCGGTCGATCATCGGGCCCAACTTGGCGTTCACCATCAAAAATGGTGCGAACCCGATAAGCAAAAACGCAAGCAACCGTGAGCGCGCAGCATCAAGATCAACATCAAAAAAGAATGAATCGGCAAGCGCAAGCACCATCGATGCTTCACCGGCGGTCATCACCGCATGGGTGATGGCTAGTGACTGAAACCGGCTGTGTTGCCGTCGTGCGGGCACAGCCATCATCGTAGACAGCGGCTACTCGTTACGTCGCAGGGCGTTCGAATTTGTACCCGAGGCCACGAACGGTGACAATTTTCGACGGGTTCGCTGGGTCGCTTTCGATCTTTGCTCGCACCCGTTTGACATGGACGTCAAGGGTTTTGGTGTCACCGTAATAATCAGATCCCCAGACGCGGTCGATCAGAAGTTCGCGCGTCATGACTTGGCCAACGTTCATCATCAGTAGCCGCAATACGTCAAATTCTTTGAGCGGCATGGCGACACTTTCACCGCGCACTATCACCGTGTGCTCGGCCTCATTGAGTTCGATATCTCCAACAACAACCGAGGTCGCGGTTGGTCGAGGAACCTCACCGGTGATGTCACCAGCATTGCGTCGAAGGGCCGCTCTGATTCGTGCGACCAGCTCTCGAATTCGGTAGGGCTTCGCAACGTAATCATCTGCTCCGACTTCGAGGCCCACAACGGTGTCTATCTCACTCGACTTCGCAGTCACCATGATGATCGGAATCGTGCTTTTCTGCCGGAGCTGACGGCACACGTCAATGCCAGTCACTCGCGGCAACATGACGTCTAACAGAACCAGGTCTGGGTTGACCTCATCGAACCTCTCAAGGGCTTCAAAACCATCTCGCGCAACGCTGACCGCGAACCCCTCTCGGGCAAGGCCCACCTCAAGAGCATCAACGAATGACTCTTCATCTTCGACCACGAAAATATGTGCTTCACTCATGCTTCTGCCTTCACAGGAAAGAGCAAACGAAAGCAACAGCCTTCGCCCTCTGTTGAGGTCACCTGAACGGTTCCACCGTGATTCGTCACGACATGACGAACGATCGCAAGTCCGAGACCTGTTCCACCGGTTCCCCGACTTCTTGCCTTGTCGACTCGATAGAAGCGCTCAAAGATTCGGTCAAGGTCGCTACTGGGAATACCGACACCGCTATCGCACACCTCGATCGTTGTGTCTTCGGCGCTGGCAACTGACCGAAGAGTGACGACGCCCTCATCAAGTGAATACTTCACTGCGTTATCAACGAGATTGCCGAGTGCTGATGCGATTTGCTGCCGATCGCCGGTGACGTGTGCCGATGGGCTTGCTTCCACAACAATTTTGATTCGACGCTGTCGAGATGCCTCGTCATATCTCGCCTTCACTGCCAACAGCAGTTCTTCCACATTGATGTCTTCGGTGTTCTCGCTGATCGACTGCTCGGTCTGAGAGAGCTCGAGGAGGTCGTCGATCGTCTTCGCTGCTCGCTCTGACTCTGTGAGCATCCGTCCTGTCAAACGATCGATAATTGCGGGATCTGTTTCTCCCATCAATGCCTCGGCAAGCACCGCAACCGCCCCGACAGGCGTTTTTAGTTCGTGACTGATGTTGGCCACAAAGTCGGTTCTCATTGAATCAGCACGGGATTTGTCTGTCACATCAATGAGAACTGCGTAAGCGCCACTCCCATTCAACTTTCCCGCTTCTAGTTCGCAGATCAGTTGGGGGGGTCCGGTGAAGGTCAGCGTCTCACTTACCTCCACACCATTGAGAGCATTCTGAAGAGCACCGTCAACTGCGTCATCCAACAGCAAAGCGGTTGACCCAGAGGCAAGCCTGACAAGTGCTTGATTCTTCATCGTTTTGCGCATCTCTACATCGACGACGGCAAGAGGAATTGGCAGTATGTCGACAACATCGACCTCCGAATTCCACGCTTGAGGTGGCTCATCAACCTGAACAGCAACCTGCTCTCTTGGTCGTGTGAACAAGCCGTTAAGGAAAAAACCAACTCCACCTGCGAGTGCAGCAACCACCATGACAATGAGAATGTTCATCAATCTCTAACGTCAGTCAGATCCGGTCGGCCCAAATGGGGATCCCACTTCCTCGCTCAATTCACGGTCAGAAACGTGAAGTTCAGGAAAGGTTCCTTCCTCAATAAATCTGACCCGACCGGCGAGGTTCACTGCATGATCGCCCAAGCGTTCGTAGAAACGGGCAACAAGCGTTAGTTGCACTGCCACTTGGAGATCGATCGTCTGAGCAGAATGGCTTTCGATGATCTGCTGAAGAAATTGGCGTTGCAAATTGTCGAGCAGTTCATCGATATCGCCAAGCGCTGCGGATTCCATTGCATCTCGATTGACATATGAGGTAACCGCCTTGCGGTACTCCTTTGCCGCTTGGTCGCCCAGTTTTTGAATGAGCCCCCTCAACTTTGGATCCATCTCGTAACCATGGATTCGGCGAGAAGCCTTGCAGATATTGCAGGCAAGGTCGGCCGACCGTTCCATATCGGCGATAATTTTCAGCGCCGAGGTCACCTCTCGCAGATCTCCAGCCACAGGTGACTGAAGCGCAAGCACTTTCAAAATGAGCTCTTCGGTTTCGAGTACTCGCTCGTCAATATCTTTGTCAGCTCGAATGACAACTTCTGCGGCTTTGAGATCGCCTGACAGCATGATGTCGGTTACTTTCGGAATCAATTCGACGATGTACGCCCCGATCGTCGACACCTGCTTGCGAATTAGATCAAGATCATCCTGGAAACCTTGCCGTAGTTCACTCATCAGCCAAACCTTCCTGTGACGTAATCGGATGTTGCTTTCTCTTGTGGATTTGAGAACATCTTTTCGGTGAGATTCATCTCCACAATCTGACCCGGCTGTCCCGGGCCATCGATATTGAAGAATGCGGTGCGTTCACTCACACGGGCGGCTTGTTGCATGTTGTGAGTCACAATCACAATGGTGAATTGGTCTTTGAGTTGCTCCATGAGCGCTTCGATGGCCATCGTCGAGATGGGGTCAAGTGCCGAGCACGGCTCGTCCATCAGCAACACTTCCGGCTCAACCGCAATCGCCCTCGCTATGCACAGCCGTTGTTGTTGCCCACCTGAAAGGCTTGAGCCCGGGTTGTCAAGACGGTCCTTCACCTCCCCCCAGAGGTTTGCGCCGGTGAGCGAGCGTTCAACTATCTCGTCTGCGTCAGGTTTGCTGAGACGATTGGCGTTAAGCCTCATCCCGGCAAGCACATTCTCGTAAATCGACATGGTGGGGAACGGGTTTGGACGTTGGAAGACCATCCCAATTCGCCGGCGCACCGTCACTGGGTCAACATCTAGTCGGTAAATATCCTCACCGTTGAGTTGCACAACCCCATCGACATGGGCTTTTGGGATGACCTCGTGCATACGATTTAGCGACCGCAAAAACGTCGACTTTCCGCACCCCGATGGGCCAATCAGTGCTGTGATCGAACGGGGTGCGATCTCCATCGTCACATCACGAACGGCAAGAAACTTGTCGTAATAGATGTTCAAATTTTTGACGGCTATCACCGGCTCCACGCTCGTCACCTCCAAGTGAGTTATGCCGGCAGTCTGTGCCGGCATGTCGATCTCGTTGTTTGCAGTCATTTGAGTCCCTTCGGCTTCAATACGTGCGACATAATTCGAGCGACCGTGAAGAGAACGGCAACGATCATGACAAGCATCAGAGCTGCACCCCATGCACGGGCAATTCCTGTTTCAGGGGGCACTCCAGGCTGCACGTATTCGTAATACGAGAACACCGGAAGTGTCGTCATTCTTCCGCTGAAGGGGTTGAGATTGATGTCTTGAGCCACGCCCGCAGTCACGAGCAACGGCGCCGTCTCACCAATGACACGCGCGACCGCAAGCGTGATACCGGTAAGAATTCCTGCTATCGCCGTGGGCAGAACGACTTTCAGGATCGTCCGCCATCTCGCCACCCCAAGAGCAAGCGAGGCTTCACGGAGCTCGTTCGGTACGAGTCGAAGCATCTCCTCAGATGAACGCACGACCACAGGCGTCATGAGCAGCGACAAGGCAACCCCGCCCGAGAGGCCAGAGCGCGTACCCGGACCGAGAAACAACTCAAACAGCGCATAGGCGAATAAGCCAGCAACGATTGAAGGGATACCAGTCATCACATCGACCATTCGAGTGACGGCTCTTGCAAGTTTTCCTTTGCCATATTCGACAAGGTAAATCGCTGTCAACAGCCCGAAGGGCACAGAGATGATCCCAGCGATCGCCGTGATAATCAGCGTGCCCGCCATTGCGTGGAGGGCGCCCCCAACCGCTGCTCCCTCCATCTGAGCCAGCATGTCCTCGGGGGTAATCCGCATACTGCCAGTAAAAAACTTGCGATCAAATCGTGATACGCCCTCAGCAATCACTTTCCAGAAAACAGAGATAAGCGGAATTGTCACCGTCGTAAATGCGATGGCCATCACCGTGCGCATCGCTCGATCGGTTGCCTGACGGCGGTCTTCGATGACTCGCGACGCAATGGTGACGAGCAAAAGATAAAGGTGGGCCGCAACAATGGCCATCCATCCCCATTTGAAACCACCAATCGAGTACACACCGACGACACCGACTGCGACAGAGAACGCACAAATTGCGAACGGAATGGCGCGATGCATCTTTCCTGTCGTCAATGACGACACTTGACTCTGCGGCGGACTCATCGTTGCAGTCATCCTGCCGCTCCAGAGAACCCAGAATTTGCGACACGACGCGCAAACATGTTGACACCAAACGAGAGAAGAAAGAGCACAAGCCCGGTAGCTATGAGGCGGTTGACGTCAAGCCCGTAGGCCTCCGGAAATTTCAACGCAACGTTTGACGCAATGGTGTTCGAATTCTGATTGGTGAGAATGCTCCAGAAATACCCGTCACTCGGCGACAAGATAATGGCCACTGCCATCGTTTCGCCGAGGGCTCTGCCCAAGCCAAGCATGGCGCCACTAATAACCCCAGACCGGCCATAGGGAACGACAGCTTGACGGATCATCTCCCACTTCGTTGCACCAAGTGCCAACGATGCTTCCTCATGTAAACGAGGAGTCTGCAAAAAAACCTCACGGGAAATTGCCGTGATAATTGGGAGAATCATCATCGCTAGCACCATGCCAGCAGTCAGCATGGTTCGACCACTGGTCGAGGCGGTACCGGAAAAGAACGGAATGAAGCTCAGATTGTCGTTCGCCCACGGGTACACGTTCTTCGAGAGCAAGGGCGCAACGACGGTGATACCCCAAATCCCGAAAACGACGCTCGGTATTGCTGCAAGCAGATCGACCACGTACCCAAGTGTTTGCGCGAGTCGACGCGGCGCGTAGTGACTAATGAAAAGCGCAACTGCAAATCCGAGAGGTGTAGCGATGAGTAACGCAAGCGTTGCGGCATATACCGTTCCGAAGACGAGCGGCCCAACATATTCGACGAAATTGTCGCTACCCGACATTCCCTCGGTATCACCGAAAATTCCAGACCAGCCGACAACCGTAAGGAAGAACGCAATTCCTAACAGGAGTATGAGAATGGTCGCAGCCGAGGCCTGCGAGAGGCTGGAGAACAACCGATCAGGAAGCGAGGTCGGCGCCTTGTTTATTTTTTCCTGAGCTACAGGTTGAGACACTAGTGTTACTACTCCAAAAAGGACGGACGGTCACATACTAAACGACCACTGGGGCGAGGACATTGTCCCCACCCCAGTGACCTTTAGTGAATTACTCCACCGATGGGGAGGTCAGCTTGCAACGCTGATGGCTGCGATTGACTTCGCAATTTCAGCCTGCACCTCTGGCGAGATTGGAGCCGAGCCAGCAGAAGCTGCTGAAGCTGCTTGACCAACATCTGATCCGACGAACGTCATGAAGGCCTTCACCAAATCCACAGTTGCCTGATCTTCGTACTCGAGGCACACGATGTGGTACGAGACGAGTGCGATCGGGTAGGAGTCAGCAGTATCGGGGGTGCGGTTTACCTCAATCTTGAAGTCGTACTCATTACGTCCACCGGTGCGCTCTGATGAATCGACGATGCGACCCGCAGCTTCTGGTGAGAACTCGACGAACGAACCGGCAACTCCAACAGCTGCGGCAGGCAGGTCCCCAATCTGTGATGCGTCCGCGTAACCAATTGAGCCCTCACCAGCGGCAACTGCAGCGACAACACCTGCGGTCTGCGGGCCACCTTCGCCACCACCTGGGCCGTCGGCATCCCACGCTTCAATTGCGCCATAGGTCCAGACGTCTGGAGCGGCTTGACCCATATAGTCGGTGAAGTTCTCGGTCGTGCCTGACTCATCGGCGCGGTGCACGGGGTTGATTGCCAAATCTGGGAGATCGAGACCTGGGTTGTCGGCAGCAATAGCTGGGTCGGTCCAGTTTGTGATCGTGTTGGCAAAAATTCCAGCAATCACGTCAGCTGAGAGGTTGAGTGTCTCGCCTTCGATTGAAGGGAGGTTGTACGGAACCGCAATTGGCGAAATGTAGTGGGGGAGGTTAATGGCGCCAAGGTCACCTGCACACACTTCTTTTGATGCCTCCCACTCTTCGTCCTTGAGAGCAGCGTCAGACCCGGCGAAGTCTGATCCCCCACCGAGGAACTGCTTACGACCGCCACCGGAACCAATGGGGTCGTACTCAACGGTTGCGTTTGGTGCGACTGATTGGAAGCCGACCTGCCATCCGAGCATGCCTGCCTTTTGCGATGATGCACCTGCACCGATCAGCGTTCCCGAGACGGCTGCATAGTCAATGCCACCATCGTCTTCGGCTGCGGGCTCTTCGGCTGCGGGCTCTTCGGCTGCGGGCTCTTCGGCTGCGGGCTCTTCGGCTGCTGGCTCTTCGGCTGCTGGCTCTTCGGCTGCTGGCTCTTCGGCTGCTGGCTCGGCAGAATCAGTATCGCTACCGCACGCGGCGAGAGCGAACGACGCTGCTGCGAGAAGAGCAACAACACGCTGTGAGGATCGTTTCACGTATTTCTCCATTCAAATGTTCACGAGGACAACAACGAGCGGACTGCACGTTGCGGAGAGAACGTTAAAACCCCCAAATGAACACGATCCTGAAGAGGGGTGAACTTCAGGTGAACAACTTCCGAATCATTTTCGGACAAACGGGCTATCGGGCACGCTGTCGATCCGCCGCCCAACGATAAAGCTCTTGCTGGGCGTCGCTTGATCCGCCGGCCCGTGTCCATGACCCATCGGCACCCTGAACCCAATGAGTGACATCATCAGAGAGATCAAACTCAAAGACGTGGTCGAGCCACTCGCGATGTTTGGGGTGCTGAATTGGCACCAACACTTCAACTCGCCGCTCAAGATTGCGCGGCATGAGATCGGCGGAACCTATGAGATACAACGGGCCACCGTCATCACCGCCATGCGCAAACCAGTAGATACGACTGTGCTCGAGGTATCTCCCAAGGATGCTTCGCACGGAGATGTTTTCACTCAGACCGTCAACGCCTGGACGTATACAAGAGATGCCGCGAACGATCAGTCGAGTCGAAACACCTGCGCCACTCGCTCGATAGAGCGCGTCGATCATCACCGGATCGGCGAGCGAATTGCACTTCATCGAAATTGCGCCCTCCGAACCAAACTCCATCTCGCGTTCGATGAGGTCGATGAGTTGCGGTCGCAGTCCCTCCGGAGCAACTAGCAGCGACTGGTAATCGCCATTTCGGCTGAACCCGGTGAGATGGTTGAAGAGTTGCACGACGTCGTCGCCGATGGCGTCATCGCTCGTGATGTATCCAATGTCTTCGTAGTGCCGGGCTGTCAGAGAGTTGTAGTTACCTGTCCCTATATGGCAATAACGACGCAAGCGTTCGCCATCGTCACGCACCACGAGCACTACCTTCGAGTGGGTCTTCAAGCCAACCATTCCGTAGGCGACATGAACCCCAGCGCGTTCAAGACGTCGCGCCCACAGCACGTTGTTTTCCTCATCGAAGCGAGCTTTGATTTCGACGAGAACAGCAACTTGCACGCCCCGCTCAGCCGCCCGAATAAGACTTCGCAGGATCGGACTGTCACCACCTGCTCTATACAGCGTCATTTTGATGGTCTGCACCGAGGGGTCATCTGCAGCCTGAGAAATAAAGGCCTCAACACTGCTAGCAAAACTTTCATACGGGTGGTGAATCAGTAATGCTCGATCGTCTACCACGTCAAACAATGACCGATCGTTTTCCTCAGCAGCATTGATACGACCTGCGGTGACCGGCACCCACGGCTTGAATTTGAGGTCTTGCCGATCGAGGTCAATGAGTTGGCTAAGGCAGGTGAGGTCAAGGAACGTCGAGTGTGTGCTGACGTTGCGAGGATCGATCTCAAGTTCTCTGATAAGAAGCCTGAGAATCTCTTTGCTCACCGATCGGTGAACTTCGAGACGAACCGGCCGATTAAAGCGACGACGACGAAGTTCGACCTCAACCGCCTGCAGCAAGTCGTCAGCTTCGTCCTCTTCGAGAGCGAGGTCGGCTTTTCGGGTCACCCGGAAGGTTGCCCACTCCTCGACGACCATCCCCAGAAACAGTCGATGCAGATGCGCAGCGATGAGTTCTTCAGACGTAATGAATCGGCCGTCGCCCATGTTGATCAGTCTTGGGAACACCGTCGGGATTTTGAGCCGCACGAATCGACGCTCGGCCGTCGCTGGGTCTGCCACCGTCGCCGCAACCGACAGGGCCAAGTTTGAGATGTAAGGGAATGGGTGCCCGGGGTCGACGACGAGCGGCGTGAGCACCGGATGCACACGTGACTCATAAAACTCGGTCATCTTCGCTTGCTCTGAGTCGTCAAGATCTTGCCAACGCACAATCGAGATTCCGTGTTCATCAAGACCCGGTAACAGGACTTCTCGCACAAGAGTTTCTTGGCGACCGACAAAATCTGTGACGCGCTCACCAATCGCCTCGAGTTGTTGGACGGCAGTCCGTCCGTCGGGGGTGGCATCATCAACCCCGGCTGCGATCTGATCTCTCAACGCTGCAACACGGACTTGGAAAAACTCGTCGAGATTCGATGACCCGATCGCTGCAAAGCGAATACGCTCGAGCAGCGGGAGCGAGTCGTCAGCAGCGAGTTCCATAACGCGCTGGTTGAACTCGAGCCAACTCAACTCGCGATTGAGAAAACGGCTCTCGTCCACGATTGTCAGTTTTCGTACACTTCCTCAGGGTGCCCGAGATCCCACTCAAGAGAGATGAGTTCGCGCTCTGCATCACGATTGATGCGTTCACGATTTCGCCGGAACTGAGGGTCATTTTCGGTAAGGAGGACAAGACGCGCCAATGCCCGGGCACGGAATGAATCAAGCAGTTTCGAATCGCCCCAATCGGCGTACACCTCCCAGTGAGGTGCGACCGGACCCTGGTACACGATCCGGGCGTGAGCCTTCGGTGCAAGTTCTTCTACGACGTCACTCATATGTCGGAGCATATCTGTGGTCCTGAGAGATAGTCGTCAGACAGTGTGCAGCTATTTCGGGAACCACTTAGCGAATCTGTTCGTCTAACAGGGAAGAACATCAGCATTTCACTGAGGCTCGCAGACCGACGCCTTCAACGTCACCTAAATGTAAGAAAAAGGTAGGAATTCACCGTTTCGCCCAAAAACACTCGACCTAAATATTACGAATGTGTTACTGTTTGACATGTTCGCCATCTCATCTCACAAGGAGGACCGATGAAGAACAGCACACCAGACGACTTTGGCCGAATCACAATTCACGACCCAGAGTCGGTGACATCATGGATGTCTGACGGCAAATGCCGAATTCACCCCCCGTCTGTCTTCTTTCCGAGTGATGGCGCTGGGGTTGAGCGAGCCCAGGCGATCTGCAATCGATGCCCAGTGTCGGAGCGATGCTTACAATACGCACTCGAATTTCGCATCGAACATGGAGTCTGGGGCGGTGCCAGCGAGCGCGAGCGCCGGAGGATTTTACGTCGGCGGAAAATAGAACTCTCGTCCGCAGATCACTAAGAACTGCCTCGAGAGCACGACTTACTTCGCTGAGTCGTCCCCAGCTTCGGCTTCAGCTTCTTTGTTCGCCTCTGCGAAGCCCTTCTTGAGTTCTTGCTGTGCTCGACCAAGATTTCGAGCCATCTTCGGGAGTTGTGATCCACCAAAAATGAGCAGTACGACAAGAAGTACGATGAACCACTCGGCACCACTAGGCATAGCGAAACTCTACCCTCTGACGTAGTTGTTTGTTCTACGCGCCAACAATCCCGCGAGCTGCTTGCGCACGCTGACGGCGAATGCGCCGCCGTTCTCGCTCAGACAAGCCACCCCAAATGCCAAATTTTTCGCCATTTCTGAGGGCAAATTCGAGACAATCTTCGCGTACTACACATCCCCGACATACCTCTTTCGCCTCGCGAGTTGAAGCTCCTCGCTCCGGGAAAAAGAGATCAGGGTCGACACCGAGGCAGTTGGCATCGTCTTGCCAGTCCTCGGTAGGTCCGATCTGATCGTACATGCGCGCTCCGTCCTTAGGTTTGGGTGAAATCCCCCGCGCGACACAACCACCCAAATCGTGACACGCTTGAAATTACGTCGTTGTTATTCTTTCACAGCACCCTATCGGAGTGCAAGAGACGAATCCTCAGCGAAAAACACCCGCTGGTATGCGGGTTATCCGGCTCGGCGATGGGTGATGCGTTGGCGGCGCTCTATGAAATCTTCGAGCACATAGCCGCCAAGTTCATCATTTGTCGTATGAAAGGCACGACCACCATTCATTTGCGTGAGTTGACTAATAAACCGGTCGAGTGAAGCTGTCGCATCCAAGACAAAGGTGTTGATCCGAATTCCATCTCTCGTGCAGCGAAGCACTTCTCGCAATGTCACTTCCAATGTCTCCGGTGCCGGCGGATAGTCAAAATACACGTCACCTCGAGAGGTGATATGCGCAGTCGGTTCGCCATCGGTCACCATGATGATCTGTTTCGTGCCATGCTCTCGGGCGAGCATCTTTCGGGCCAGAGTGAAGCCGTGGTGCATATTCGTCCCGTAGACGTAGTCCCACGACACTTCAGGAAGTTGAGCGGCAGTAATTTCTCGTGCCGTCTCGGAGAACCCGACCAGGCCGATGAAATCATGCGGAAAACGAGAGGTGATGAGAGAGTGAAGCGCCATCGCCATCTTCTTTGCCGGCAGGAAGTTCCCTCGCATCGGCATTGACATCGATAAATCAACCATCAACACGGTTGCAGCACGAGTGAGATGCTCAGTGCGCTCAACTTCAAAATCATCCGGCGACAGTCGAACCGGAGTGCCACTCCCCTGCCGAGCGATCGCGTTCCGAATCGTCTGATGCAGATCAAGTCGGAATGGGTCACCAAATTCATACGGTTTCGTGTCGTACGCCGACTCATGACCCTGGCCAATCGTTGCCATCTGATGCTGGCCACTTCGATCCTGTCGGAGCGACGAGAACAAATCTCGCAGCGCATTCGAGCCCAGCGTTTTCAACCCTCGCGGCGTGAGTTCAAGTCTCCCCTCAACCCGATCGACAAGTCCGGCCTCGATCAGTTCGTTCGTAAGACGCGATAACTGCTCAAGTGCTGATGCGGCATCTTCGCCGAGAGTCTCCCGGATTTTCTCGGGGTCAATCTCTGCAAGGTCGGCGGGCGAGGTCGCTGCATCGAGCATTCCCTCAAGTTCATCAAGTCGGCCCATCTCTGCCATTGCGTCAAGAGCCTGCGACATCGACAGAGGGCTCTCGCCACTCATCTCATACGACGACTCAGAGTTCAACTGGCCAAACTGGGCTTGAAGAGAAGATGACAGTTGCTCCATCTGCCACTGCAAATCCATGTCGTCCATGAACTGCTGGGACAACTGTGCCAACTGCTCGCGCTGCTCAGGGCTCATCGAGTTCAGCATCGCTTGCATCGCCGCCATTCGACGGGCAATCGACTCGAGAAGCTCGTCAAGCGTCTCAGGGTCGTCAGGGAACATGTCGCCGTACTCATCCATGAACTTCTCGAAACCAGGGTCTTCGCCCTGGTCGCGCTTTGCGATCATTTCGTTCAACGCAGCCAACATTTCTTTCGTGCGCTGGACATCTTCAGGCGTGACTGACTCCATCCCCTCCGAAACTCGATCAACGACCTGTTGCATCATTTCCGAACGCAACCGCTCAGATAACTCATCGAATCGACGGGACGCCTCGGCCGACTCGAAGTTGTAGCTCTGCAGACTTTGCATTCGGCCAGCCAAATCGTCAGGAAGCAAATCGAGCCGCATCTGCCGCTCATCAGCCGCCGCATTTGCATTCTCTGCTCGCCGCTCGTCACCACTACGAAGAGCATCATCGCGAGCGTTTTCGACTGCGTGGCGCTCTTCGTCAAGGATGTCAGCCAATTCGCGCGCCGCCTCTGCCAATGAACCGTCAAGTTCACCAGACTCGGCAATTTCTTCTCTTCGATCACGAATCCGGTCTCGTAGCTCCGAGAGACCAGGCATCTGGCGACCATCAGGGGTCTGAAGCCCACGTTCCATTACTCGACGGAGTGCAGCTTCAACGTCTCCGTGATGGATCACTTCATCCGTAATCTGATCCATCAACACATCAGCGTCGACGTCAAACCCTCGCTGAGAGCCGTCCCATTGGGAGTAGACAAATCTCCGGGCCATATCTGCACCGTAGTTCGATCCTGTGAGAAGCATCCGATCGTGTGGAGATCAGCTGAGACCAATAGCCTCAGTAGTAATGCGCGTCCCACGAACCTTCGTTTTTCTTGATCTTTCAGGATTCACGAATTACACCGCGGCATACGGTGACGACGCGGCAGGAAAGATCCTCGGAACGTTCAGGACCGTCGTTCGAGAAGTCGCCTCTGAACGAGGTGTTCGCATTGCTAAATGGCTCGGCGATGGCTGCATGGTCGTGGCGGTCGATCAAGCGGGCGGTATCGAGTTCGTCATGGAGCTCGAGCGACGAGCGACCAGAGTGTGCTCGCCCCTCACGCTTCGCGCCGGCATTGCAACTGGCCACGCACTGCTCTTTGAAGGCGACGACTACATCGGCTCTGCCGTCAATATGGCCTCAAGGCTCTGCGATCACGCAACTGGCTACGACGTGCTCATGCCCGCATCAAACACCGAAAGCCTGCCCGAGGGGATCAGTGCCGAACCCTATGGCGATGTTGAATTGCCAGGGTTCCCCGGCGCAATCGAGGTTGTCCGTCTCACTGGTTCGCCCCTTCGCGGCGACCGCAATGACACCGGAGAGCTATGGACCCGCACACCCTTTGTCTGACAAGTCGTCTGACTGAGAACTTCGCCACCAATCAGCGACTTCGATACGTCGCCGAGGCACCAGACGCGTCTTTATTCAGCCGACGGGTGAGGTGCAACCCCTCCAGCACAAACTCGACGGCAGCCGCTCTCGCCGCAGGCGATGAATCTTCACCCGTAAACCGCGCAACCGCAGGCCCGAGGGCTGGGACATCATTGACTAACTGTGCAAGTTCTTCACTGGTGCGATCTTCGCCGGTGTGAGCAACAACACCCTCTTCAAACGCCTCCACAATCGCTGCGGTCAACGTGCCGTCATGTCGATTCGTAAACACCTGATGAACGGCACCTTTGATGAGATTGTCGAAGATCTGCCCCTCACGTCCATCATCCATTGACTCGATCTCGATCTTTCCGATCGATGACGCCGCAAGAGCATCGAGGTCATCAACCCGAGCCACCACCGGATTTTCACCAGCTCGAAGTCCTCGACGAAGTGCGTTTGCTGCCAGCGACTCGTAGTTGGCGACACTCAACCGAACACTCACACCACTGCGTTGGTTGACGTGGCTACTGGCACGAGCCAAATGACTGAATTCAGCCACCACAAGACCGAGATAGTCGGGCACTTCAACCGTCACACCACCGACAGACGTCGTTGTCGCCTCCTGCTGCATGATCGAGTACTCAAGATCAACTTCGAGCGGATAGTGCGTGCGGATCTGACTGCCGAATCGATCCTTTAGTGGAGTAATGATTCGACCGCGGTTTGTGTAGTCATCTGGGTTCGCTGATGCCACCAACATGATGTCGAGTGGCAGTCGAACACGGTGACCCCTGATCTGGATATCACGTTCCTCAAGCACGTTTAACAAACCAACTTGAATGCGCTCGGCAAGATCAGGAAGCTCGTTCATTGCAAAAATCCCGCGGTTCGTGCGGGGAACCATGCCGTAATGCAACGTGAGTTCATCGGAGAGGTAACGACCTTCAGCCACCTTGATCGGGTCAACTTCGCCAATGAGGTCCGCGATCGACGTGTCTGGGGTTGCCAACTTCTCGCCGTACCGCTCGCTGCGGTGCACCCATGCGATCGGGGTCTCATCGCCATGTTCTGCCATGAGATCGCGGGCATGCCGCGAAACGGGCGCATACGGATCGTCATTGATTTCTGATCCTGCGACAATCGGCATCCACTCATCGAGCAGCCCGACGAGCGACCGAATCATGCGGGTCTTCGCCTGCCCGCGCTCACCCAAGAAAATGACGTCGTGACCCGCAAGGAGAGCATTCTCCAACTGTGGCATCACCGTCTCTTCGTATCCGAGGACTCCCTCAAACAGAGGCGTACCCGCCGAGATGGATGCAACCGCATTTTCACGAACCTCTTCCTTGACAGGCCTTGACACCCACCCCGATTCCCGAAGTGCTCCCAGCGTTGCTGGAAGGTCGGTGGGAGGAGTGATCAGATGCGTGTCAGAACCCATACGGCGAAACTACTTCGCGCAGAGACTCAAGGTCTGACCCGGCTATCGACAGAATTTCACTCTCCGCAACTAGATACGCTCACCATGTGTCGTCCTGGTTGCTCGATGGTGTGTGGAATGCCGCGGAGGTGCGAGACGAACACCGTTCGAATGCGATCGGGCCTCAACTCGATCACGCTGAATGGCGAGAAGTTAATGTCCCGGGACACTGGGCTGACATTGAACCCCTCCTTACCACCGACGGGCCGCTCACCTACCGGACGACCGTCAACACCCCATCGGTCGATGAGGGTCGCCGAAGATTCCTCACCTTCGATGGCATCGCATATCACGCTGACGTGTGGCTCGACGGGGCGTATCTGGGTGACACGGAGGGCTACTTTGCCCCGCATACGTTTGATGTCACCGATCTGTGGCGACTGTCGCCCGACCACGTGATTGCGGTCGAGGTTCACTGCCCACCAACTGAGCCAGGCTCCCGTCAAACGATCACTGGGGTCCTTCAAGACCCTTCAGGGCCTCTCACGCCGAACCCCGGTGGAATCTGGCAATCGGTGCATCTCGTCGACACCGGACCTGTGCGAATCGATGCACTTCGGGTTCTTTGCCAAGATGCAACCCTCAAACGAGCTCACCTCAAAATGTACGCCCGACTCGACAGCGACAGAAGTTGTGCAGCGGACGTGCAAACCCTCGTCGACGGAACCGTCGTTGCCGAACACCGAATCACGGTCGCCGCCGGCCATAACGATGTGTCATGGAGAATCGATCTCCCACGACCGGCTCTTTGGTGGCCCCGAGATCTCGGTGACCAACACCTCGTCAATGTTGATGTAATCGTCTCCATCGATGGGCACCCAAGCGATACAACCCATCGCCGCACCGGACTTCGAGAAGTGGCATGGGACGACTGGACGTGCTCCATCAACGGTGAGCGGATGTTCCTCAAGGGAGCAAACCTCATGCCCGTTGATGCACTGCTCGGACGCGCAAGCGATGGGCACATGCGACAACTCATGGAGGACGCAGTTGAACTCGGCCTCGACATGCTGAGGGTGCACGGTCATATTGCTCCCACAACGATCTACGACACCGCGGATGAACTCGGTCTGCTGCTGATGCAGGACTTCCCACTGCAAGGTGTGCAACGTCGTCAGGTTCGACCGGCAGCGATCAGGCAAGCACAACAGATGGTCGACCTACTCGGACATCACCCGAGCGTGATCTCATGGTGGGCACATGATGAACCTGCTGCGAAGCCCGCCGATGGATCTGTTGATCGCCGCCAGACACTCGGGCTCGCAGGGCGTGCTCGTGAGCTCGCAATCAGGGTGCAGCGTGCCGTTCGCGACCAGGCGCCGACCTGGAATCGATCGGTGTTAGATCCTCTCGTGAGACGGGCAATCGAAGATGTCGACCCGACACGGCGATGTGTTCCCCATTCGGGTGTGTTACCTCACCTTCCCCTACTCGACGGCACTGACGCTCATCTCTACATCGGTTGGACCGATGGGCCGATATCGCTACTGCCACGCGAGTCGGCTCGTTTTCCTCGGCTCTTTCGATTTGTCTCTGAGTTCGGAGCACCCGCCGCTCCCCGCTCACCACAGACGATGACAACGCTTCACGAGCACCATTGGCCAGATGCCGATTGGGAACGATTTGCACAACTCACCGGCACCGAACGCTGGCAGTATGAGCAATCGACTCCACCACACCTTTTTCTCGACGATGCAGCATGGATTGACGCAACAGAGCAGCATCAAAGTGACGTCATTACGGCATGGGTGACCCATCTCAGGCGCATTGCGTACAGACCGACGGGTGGGTTTTGTGTTCGAGCGCTCAATGACCACACGGCCGACAGCGGGTGGGGTGTGGTCGATCTACACGGAAATCGCCGGCCAGCCTTTGAGGCCCTCAAAGCGGCATGTCAGCCTGTGGTCGTCACCATCGAGCCCCTACCCGAAACAACTCTTCCCGGCAGCCGACTCTCACTTGCCGTTCACGTCTCAAGCGACCTGAGAGACGATCTTGATGATGCAATCGTTGACATCACCATCACCAACACCGACTCAACTCAGACCCAACGATTTACCGGCACCATTGACGCCAATGCGGCCACATACATCGGAACGATCAACACCATCGCACCACAGGCCGGAGATATCACCATTTCTGCCGTGCTCAGCGCCGGCAGATTTAGCTCAAGCGCAACGAGCCGAACAACCGTCGCTTAAGCGCAACGGGCGCGTCGGCCGAGCAACGGTGAGCGCTCAGGTACGAGAGAGTTGCTTGCGGTTCTGAACTTTGGCTTTGCGGTAGTCAGCGTTCATTAACGCGATCACGTCGATTGAGATCTCTTTCGGGCATGCCGCCTCACACTCTCCGTGGTTGGTGCATGACCCAAAATACGAATCCATCGTTTCGACCATGTCTTCTGCACGGCTGTACCGCTCGGCTTGACCCTGAGGAAGCAAGTTGAGGTGGGTGATCTTCGCTGCGGTGAAGAGGTTCGCTGCGCCGTTCGGGCACGCCGCAACACACGCACCGCACCCGATGCACTGAGCGGCATCCATTGCAGCATCCGAAACAGGCTTCGGTACCGGAATGAGGTTGGCATCAGGAGCACCACCGGTTGCTGCAGTGATGTATCCACCAGCTTCGACGATGCGGTCGAACGATGAACGATCAACCATCAGGTCGCGAATGATCGGAAAGGCACTTGCCCGCCACGGTTCAATGACGATGGTGTCACCCGACGAGAACTTGCGCATATGCAACTGGCATGTTGCCGTTCCACGCTCTGGGCCATGTGCCTGACCGTTAATCATTAACGAGCATGTTCCACAAATGCCCTCACGACAGTCATGGTCGAACACGATCGCTTCTTTGCCATCTTCAATAAGACGCTCATTCAAGATGTCGATCATCTCAAGGAATGAAGCCTCATCAGTGATCTCTTCAATCGTGTGCGTCTCGAACGAGCCGCTGGTGTTGGGCCCATCTTGGCGCCACACCCTGAGGGTCAGATTCTTCAGAGTATTGGTCACTTGTAGCTCCGTGTCTGGAAGTGGACTTCCTCATAAACGAGATCTTCAACATGGCGGTTCGGCGCCATTGGATCGCCGGTGTTCTCCCATGCTGCGACGTGGGCGAAGTTGTCATCATCGCGAAGGGCCTCGCCCTCTTCGGTTTGATATTCAGCCCGGAAGTGACCACCGCATGATTCTTTGCGATCGAGTGCGTCACGACACATCAACATGCCCAGTTCGAAGAAATCTTCGACCCGTCCCGCTTTTTCAAGCGTCTGGTTGAGACCGTCGGTACCACCGGTGACCCGGAGGTCTTTCTTGAACTCTTCGTACAGCGCCGGAATTTCACCAAGAGCCTTCTCAAGGCCGGCTTCGGTGCGCTCCATCCCGCAGTAGTCCCAAATGATCTTGCCGAGCTCACGGTGGAACCAGTCTGGTGAACGGGTGCCGCCGACCGATGCGAAGCGGTTGTAACGGTCACGAGCCTCGTTCTCCACCTTGGCGAACTCTGGATGGCTGGTGTCAGGCACCGACTTATTAAGCCACTCGGAAAGATAATTCGAGATCGTGTACGGCAACACGAAGTAGCCGTCGGAGAGACCCTGCATCAACGCTGAAGCACCGAGACGGTTAGCGCCGTGGTCGGAGAAGTTTGCTTCACCGGCAGCGTAGAGACCTGGAATGGTCGTCATCAGTTCGTAGTCGACCCAAAGCCCGCCCATGGTGTAATGCGATGCCGGGTAGATACGCATCGGAACGTCATATGGGTTCTCACCAGTAATGCGCTCGTACATATCAAACAAGTTGCCGTAACGCTCGGCGACGGTGTCTCTGCCGAGTCGTCCGATGGCTTCACCAAAGTCGAGGTACACACCGTTTTGCTTCAGACCAACACCTTGACCGGCGTCAACCGCCCGCTTCGCCGCACGGGACGAAATATCACGAGGCGCAAGGTTGCCAAAGCTCGGGTAGAGACGCTCGAGATAGTAGTCACGCTCGTCTTCAGGAATGAGGTGCGGTTCACGGTTATCGCCTGCAACCTTTGGCACCCAGACACGACCGTCGTTGCGGAGTGACTCTGACATGAGCGTGAGTTTTGACTGGAAGTCGTCGCTCTGCGGAATGCAGGTCGGGTGAATCTGCGTGTAACACGGGTTCGCGAAGAACGCTCCGCGCTTGTGAGCCCGCCATGCGGCCGTGACATTGCACGCCATTGCGTTAGTCGACAGGAAGAATGCGTTTCCGTAACCTCCGGTTGCGAGCACAACCGCATGAGCGGAGTGTGACGAGAGTTCACCCGTCATGAGGTCGCGGACCACGATGCCCGCTGCGCGTCCCTCGATCACCACGACATCAACGAGTTCACTGCGGTTGAAGAGACGGACACCTCCCTGGCCGACCTGGCGAGCGAGCTGCTGATAGGCACCGAGCAACAACTGCTGACCGGTCTGCCCACGGGCATAGAAGGTGCGGCTCACCTGAGCCCCACCGAACGAACGGTTGTCAAGCATGCCGCCGTATTCACGAGCGAACGGAACACCCTGAGCAACCATCTGGTCGATGATGTTGACCGACACTTCAGCCAAGCGATGCACGTTTGACTCACGGGAACGGAAGTCGCCTCCCTTGATGGTGTCGTAGAACAAGCGGTGAACCGAGTCACCATCGCCGCGATAGTTCTTTGCGGCGTTGATACCGCCCTGAGCTGCAATCGAGTGGGCTCGGCGGGGCGAGTCATGGAACGTAAAGGCGTCGACCTGGTAGCCAAGCTCGGCGAGCGTTGCCGCAGCCGAGGCACCAGCAAGACCGGTGCCGACGACGATGACCTTGAACTTCCGCTTGTTAGCCGGGTTCACCAACTTTTCATTGGCTTTAAAGTTCTGCCATTTGTCGGCCAGTGGCCCTTCAGGCGTTTTCGAATCGAGAATTGAACTCATGTCTGACTGTCTCCTCAACGTTTCCTATGAGAGCGGCTGGAAGCTGATGACTCCGGCGAGAGTCATGATCGGGAATGACACATTTCCGACGACCACTGCGGCCGCAATTCCGGTTGCAATCCCCTTGCGCCAGCGATTGAACCGGGGGTTATTCCATCCCATTGACTGGAATAGGCTCCACACACCGTGGAACAAGTGAATTCCTAGTGCAATATTCGCAGCGATGTAGAGCGCAGCGACGGGAATACGAGAAAGGCTTGCATCAAGGTTTCGGTAGATCGCGCCATACTCGAACCCTGGGTTCAACCATCCCCATGTGAGGTCGGCGAGATGCCACGCGATGAACACGAGCACGAGAACACCTGACCAGCGCATCGTGCGACTCGCAAAGTTTGCTATCTGGTAGTCACGAGCACCTTGATACTTCACCGGACGTGCGTTTCGATTGAGCACGGTAAGCGACCATGCAGCATGAAGGTGGAGGACCACTGCTCCGATCAACAGGAGGCGCAACCCCCAGAGGGCATAGCCATGCGGCAAGATCGGCACGAGCAGTTCACGGAGGAATTCGCCGTAGACGTCGATGTCATACACCTGCTCACCGTTGTGTTCGATCACACCGAGATACGCCTTGAGGTTGCCAACCATGTGACCGATGATGAATGCGACACCGATGATGCCGGTGATCGCCATCACATACTTCTTGCCGACTGCGGTTGAGTAATAGTCAACAAGGAATGGTTTACGGCGGGACCGTTTCTTCACGGCGGTCCCGGTTACCGGTCCGCGCTGGAAAGTCTGCGACATGGTCCTCACGCTAGTTCCCCAGACCCTCTCTCAACACAATCGACAGGTACCTGTTTTCTAGAACTTACGATTCGCCGTTTACGCCGGCACCCTTCACTGCGTGCGGGCCGAAGGTTGTTTGGCACGATCGACACCAAAACGCCTGTTCAAGTTCAGTGCCACAAGGGGCGTGAACGAGTGTTGTCTCGCTTGATACCTCTTGTGAATATTCCTCACTCCATCTCACGAGAGCAACTAGCGCTGGTGACAGCGCCAGGCCAGCTTCGGTTAATCGATATTCGTATCGGACCGGCTTGTCTTGATATTTCACTCGTTCAAAGATGCCGAATTTGACCAGCCGCCGAAGTCGCTCGGTCAGCACAGGACGGGCAATTCCAAGGTCATCACAAAAATCATCGAAACGACGGATGCCTCTCAATCCGGCTCGAACCAACAAAATCGACCAGCGATCGCCAACGACGCGAAGGGTCTCTTCAATCGCGGATCCGGGTTGACCTTGCTGGTTCATTACTCCCTGAAGGTACACCGCACTTCAGACTCAAAACTACTGAGTTCGGATTTCGAACTCAGTCTCGCTACAGTTGTGTTATGAAACCTGTTGCCATCTCGGTAACCAGCGGCGGAGCGTCGACGAACGACCTCAGTGCTGCTGCTGCCAACATCATGACCCTCGAATTCGACGCCCTAATGCAACGAGCGTCCGAAGTGCGAGATTCGATGTATGGCTCCCGCCTGACGTACTCACCGAAAGTCTTCATCCCGCTCACCATGCTGTGTCGTGACTCGTGCGGCTACTGCACGTTCGCGCAACCTCCTGCCCGGCTTGAGCAACCGTTCCTCTCTCCTGACGACGTCCTCGCAATTGCGAAACAAGGTGCCCGTAATGGTTGCCATGAAGCACTCTTCACCTTGGGTGAGGCACCCGAAGATCGCTATGACGTCGCACGTGAATGGTTGACCGAGCGTGGCTACGACTCAACAATTCACTACCTGCATGACATGGCCCAACTGGTGCTCGATGAGACAGGCCTCCTCCCCCACGCCAACGCTGGAGCGATCTCCGCAGACGAACTCAACATGCTCCGCGGCGTCTCGCCAAGCCAAGGGATGATGGTCGAAACATTGCGCGGCGATCTCGCCTGCCATCGTGGCGCTCCTGACAAGACTCCTGAACGCCGACTGGCAACTCTGGAGGCTGCCGGAGAACTTGCCATTCCGTTCACCTCAGGCATCCTCGTCGGCATCGGCGAAACCCGAGCAGACCGACTCGCCGCTCTCGACGCCATCGTTGCCTCTCATGAACGGCACGGGCATGTACAAGAAGTCATCGTTCAAAATTTCTTGCCGAAACCCGGAACGGGTATGCGCAACGAACCGGCGTGTCCGACCGACGAATATCTCTGGACGATTGCCGCAGCTCGAGTTCTGTTGCCTGCAGAAATTCACCTTCAGGCCCCACCAAACCTCTCCGACGACATCGGTCAACTCATCGATGCAGGAATCGATGACTGGGGTGGCGTCTCACCGGTGACCTCAGATCACGTGAACCCAGAGCGCCCATGGCCAGAACTCGACCGTCTGCGGTCGATCACCGAAGACCGCGGGTATTCCCTTGCGCCTCGACTCACCGCCCACCCCGAATACGTGCTCGATCCGGAGAAATGGATTGACGAAGGCTTGCGATTCGCCGTTCTCGACCGATCTGATGCAGAGGGCCTGGGCCGCGATGACCCAGGAGCGATATGGCCTGAAAAGACCACCGCCGCAGACGTCGTGCACGACGGCGCCGAGGTGGTGTTAATCGGGCATCGCTCCACCACGTGGTACGCAGGCGCAACAAACCCACCGACCACGTTGATTCCGGGTCGCTCGTCAACCGCTGCCGACTCCCCGATACAGCGCGTGCTCGACGCTGTTGCGGCAGAGGAACAACTCACCGAAGACGACATTGTGACGCTGTTTTCAGCTCGCGGCCCAGAGGTCAACGCGATTGCTGAAGTCGCCGACCAACTCCGGCACGAAGCTGTCGGTGACACCGTCACGTGGGTGCACAACCGCAACATCAACTACACCAACGTCTGCACTTTCAAATGCCGATTCTGCGGGTTCTCAAAAGGGCCAATGTCACTCAACCTGCGAGGCACCCCCTACTTGCTCACCCTCGATGACATCGCCGAACGAGCCCGCGAAGCCGAAGAACTCGGAGCTACCGAGGTCACATTGCAAGGGGGAATTCACCCCGACTTCGACGGCGACTACTACATCGATGTCACCCATGCCGTCCGCAGCGCCGCCCCCTCGATTCACGTGCACGGGTTCACCGCTCTCGAAATCACCGAGGGAGCAAAACGCCTCGGAGAAGATCTGGTGACATATCTCGGCCGCCTGAAAGAAGCCGGCCTGTCTTCGCTGCCCGGCACCGCAGCGGAAATCCTCGATGACACCGTTCGAGCCGAGTTGTGCCCCGACAAGATCACAACCGCCGAATGGCTTGACTGCCACGCCGCAGCACACGAGGTCGGTCTCGGCTCAAACGTGACAATGATGTTCGGTTCAATCGAACACCCCCGGTCATGGGCAAAACACTTCATCGTGACGAGAGATCTCCAAGCGGTCACTGGCGGATTCACCGAGTTTGTCGGTCTGCCCTTCGTTCACATGGCATCACCGATTTACCTGCAACACAAGGCGCGACGTGGCCCCACATTTAGAGAGACCTTGCTGATTCACGCGGTTGCCCGCATTGTGTACCGAGGCCTCATCGACAACATCCAACTGTCGTGGGTGAAACTCGGCGAACACGCAAGCCGGCAACTCTTGAACTCGGGCTGTAATGACCTTGGTGGAACCCTGATGGATGAGAACATTTCTCGAGCCGCTGGCGCCTCGCATGGCCAAGGAATGACAGCGAACGACTTTTCGCATCTTGTCGAACCCCTTGGTCGTCGTCTTGCGCAGCGAACAACCTCCTACGGTAGGGCTGACCAGCCAAACGCCATATTCGAAGAATCTTTGTCGTAAGGGTCGAAACGGCCTAACATCTCTTCGTTACATTTTGGTCGTCCAATAGGTGGCGTCCATCAAGGCCCAACAGGAGGCACTTTTACCGTGGATATGATCCCCTACCTCGCCGCGGCATCGGCAATCGCCGCACTCGCATTAGCGGCGTTCTTCTATAAAGCCGTTGAGGCAGCACCTCCCGGTGATGACCGCATGGTCTTTTTGATGACCGAAATCCAAAAAGGCGCACGAGCCTTCCTTTATAAGGAGTACTCCTGGGTCGCAATTTTTGTTGTTGCGCTGGCGATTGTGCTCGCAATTGTCATCGCACCATTGGCTGCGGTCTCCTACATCCTCGGTGCATTGCTGTCGGCCGGAGCCGGATTCATCGGTATGACCGTTGCAACGATGGCGAACGCCCGCACTGCGGAGGCAGCAAAGTCGGGAGCAGGCAAAGCACTTCCGGTGGCCTTCCGGGGTGGAGCCGTCATGGGATTCACCGTGGCAGGCCTCGCGCTGCTTGGCCTGATGTTCACCTACCTGTTGTTCGTCGTCTGGCTCGAGGTTGATCAAGCTTTCGAAATCGTCACGGCGTTCGGCCTCGGCGGTTCCTCCATCGCCCTCTTCAGCCGTGTCGGCGGTGGCATCTACACCAAGGCTGCTGACGTCGGAGCCGACCTTGTCGGCAAGGTTGAAGCAGGTATCCCTGAGGATGATCCTCGTAACCCAGCAACGATCGCTGACAACGTGGGTGACAACGTTGGAGACGTCGCAGGAATGGGCGCCGACCTCTTCGAGTCATACGCCGGTTCGATCATTGCCCCAATTTCGTTGATTGCATTTGCCGGTGCAGGCGGGCTGACGGCAACAGGCATCAAAACCGACCAGGCTGATTTCGTGTCGTACCTCATGTTCCCGGTTGCTATTGCGTTCCTCGGAATGGTCGCCTCGATTATCGGCTCATTCTTCGTGAAGTCCGGAGACTCAACCGACAGCCACGCGTTGTCGCGAGCCCTTCACCGCGGGACCAACATCGCAATGGGTCTCACCATCATCGCAACCGTTATTGCGGCGTACATGATCTTCGATGTCGATAAGCCGTGGGGCATCGCAGTGTCGGTGATCGGCGGACTCATCGTCGGTTGGGCGCTTGGCAAGACCGCCGAGTACTACACCTCTGACGCATTTTCGCCTGTCAAGAAAATTGCAAACCAGTCAGAAACAGGGCCGGCAACAACTGTGCTCTCAGGTGTTTCCACCGGCATGGTGTCAGTTGCCGCATCGGTCATACTCATCCTTGTTGGCGTGCTCGTCGCATGGTGGGGTGGCGATATGTCATTCGGTGACGCTCAAATTCCTGGCGGAATTTACGGAATCGCCGTAGCTGCAATCGGCATGCTCGCAACGACAGGCGTCGTGGTCTCGGTCGATGCTTACGGCCCAATTTCAGACAACGCCGGTGGCATTGCCGAAATGGCGCACCTCGACCCATCAGTTCGTAAAGTGACCGACGCTCTCGACAGCTTGGGCAACACCACCGCTGCAATCGCAAAGGGCTTCGCCGTTGGTTCGGCAGCGCTTACCGCACTCGCACTCTTCAAGAGCTTCGAGTACGCAATTGCTGCTGCAGGTGGATCGCTCGACCTCAACATTGGCGAAGTTGATGCATTCATCGGACTCTTCCTTGGTGCAGGACTCCCATTCCTGTTCGCTGCCCTCACGATCGATGCCGTCGGTCGAGCAGCCAACAAGATGATCGAGGAAGTGCGTCGACAGTTCCGCGACATTCCTGGTCTCCGCGAAGGCAAGGAAGGCGTTATTCCTGACTCCGCACGATGCGTCGCCATCTCGACCGAGGCTTCGCTGAAGGAAATGATCGTTCCAGGTGCACTCGCGGTCGTCGTCCCTCTCGTCACCGGGTTCATCTCCGTCAACGCTCTTGGCGCCATGCTCGCTGGTGTTCTCGTGAGCGGGTTCGCCATCGCGATCTACATGGCGAATGCAGGCGGCGCATGGGACAACGCAAAGAAGTACATCGAAGCTGGCAACCACGGCGGTAAGGGCTCAGAGGCCCACAAGGCCGCCGTCGTCGGAGACACCGTTGGTGACCCGTTCAAGGACACATCCGGGCCAGCGATGAATATTCTCATCAAAGTGATGACCATTGTCGCTTTGGTGTTCGCCAGCGCATTCGTCTGATCCTGTACAGACGTTAAGCACTGTCAGTGGCGGTGGGGCTCAGCCCCACCGCCACTTTCGTTTTCAGTCACTGAACCAAGAACACCCGGGTTCTACGCCTCGGCGGCAACAAAATCGATGAGTTGCTCAACTGCCCCAACAAGTGACGACTCAAGGTCGGCGAACGACGACACCGAATTGCGCAATTTCGGCCAAAATCCGTCGAGTTCGACTCCGATTGCGTCGCATACTCCTTGCTTCCAGGGAATGCCTTTCGGAACATTGGGCCACGCATCGAGGCCAATCGTTCGTGGACGTATTCCTGCCCAGACATCAACGAACGGGTGGCCAGTAATCAACACATGTTCTTCCACCACCGAGTCTGCAATGCGTTGCTCCTTCGACCCATCAACAAGATGATCGAGCAACACACCGAGACGACGGTCTGCGGTTGGTGCAAATTCGCGGACTCTCAGAGCAAGGTCGTCGGCGCCATGCATCGGTTCAACAACGATGCCAAGTTCACGCAACTCCTCTCCCCAGACATATTCGAGAAGCTCTGCGTCGTGGGTTCCTTCCACCCAGATTCGGTGCGGTTGTGCAACCCTCGCTCTCGATGCTCCATTCGACCTGTCGTCGATGAAGCCTCCAGCTGCTGAGACGTTCTGAGTAAGTACAGGAGTCGCCTCAGGGCGTTTCAGGGTCACCGGCTTACCATCGACTAGGAACCCGCCAGGTTTCCACGTGAAGTGGCGCAATTGTTGTTGGCGATCACGCAACGTGACCCCCTCGAACGACCACCGAACAACATCGCCGACAAAGCCGCTCGACCGGTCTTCGACGACCATGCCAGCATCGGTCGTTACTGTCGGATACGTCGGTCGGCGACGATCCTCATCGAATTCGTCGAGTATGTCTCGGGCGCCTCCGGCTGGCATCCCTCCAGCGTGCCAGAGGGAGCCAATGTGTTGGTGGCATCGTCTAATGACTCATGAAGAGTCGACAGCGTTTTCGAACCTCAGGTCGTTCCATCGCGGCGTTCGCCGGCGCACTCGCCCTCACCGGATGCCGACTGAATGACCTGAGACCACCCGTGTTCATCCAAACTGAAGGTCCACAGCGATGCCTCAGGTGTCTGGAAGATGACATCAGCCTCGTGGCCTGATGTGCGCGACATCACCCTCTTAGGGGCGTCGGACCCGAGCGTCCACCAACGATGGCATCTCCATGCAGAAACCTCATCGAGCCCAAACGATGAACGCCCCTCCACCTCAACGACCCCGTGCACAACCCCAGACTGCTCGTACCCATGTTCTTCAGCGACCGACGCTGAGGGGCTTACTGCGTACCATTCGAGATCTGACGCAATCGCAGTCGGCATGCCGTACCCCAATCCCTTGAGGTCGGTGGGGTCATCAATCGCAGTCGCTCGAGACTCGTTCGACACGGTCCATTGCTCATGCGGAGATTCGCAAACATGTTCAGCCCATAACAGCGCACCTTTCATGAGGCCGTCTGTCGTCCGCATCGGAATTTCCCAATCGGCAATATGCAACAACTTCTCACCCGGAGCGATCCACGCCCACCAATATCCGAGGAGTCGTTGCACCGGGTCAGAGCGATGTCCGCAGATGCCTCCGGCGCCACCGGGCACCCACCAACCAAACCACCATTCATCGATACAACCCTCATGCAGGCTCTCTTCGACCGGTTCGATGTCCACACGCGGCAGAATAGGACTCCTGTGAGCACCGATGACAATTACAACGAAGAGATGATCGACTATCTCTCACTCGCCTGGATACGCGAACTCAGTCGCGAGGTTCGTGAGAGTGCCGAGCTTGCTGATCTCGCAACTCGCCACTCAATCGGCGTCACTCAGGTGGTGGAAGATGCCCCGGAAGGCGACGTGACCTACCACCTCCAGGTTGCTGACGGTATTGCCGCCTTTGGCGCAGGCCCCGCCGACCCTGAAAATGTCAAAATGCAGCAAAGTTATGAGACTGCAGTTGCGGTTGCGACCGGCGAACTCAATGCTCAAGAAGCGTTTGTGACGGGGAAGATTCTGCTCTTCGGTGACCGCGAGGCGCTGATGGGTGCCCAAGAGGTGTTCGCTGCACTCGATGCAGTGTTCAACACGGTGCGGATACGCACTCGCTACCTCGCGTAAGTCCTCGCCTAGTCTTTCCACATGCCAATTCACTTGCGAGCAGAGCCCGGCGACTACGCCGAACATGTGTTGTGCCCCGGAGATCCCAATCGAGCCACGCATATCGCGGAGACCTTTTTTGACCCAGGTTGTCGTCTCGTCAATTCAGAGCGCGGAATGCTCGGATACACCGGCACGTTCGAAGGCCGTCCGATCAGTGTGCAAACGACCGGTATGGGCTGCCCGTCGGCTGGCATCGTGTTCGAAGAACTTGCGCAACTCGGCGCCCGTCGCTTCGTTCGGGTTGGCACCTGTGGTGGCCTTCTCGATGGAATGAAGATGGGAGACACCGTCGTTGCGATGAGTGCCACCGCGGATGACACCACACCAATTCGCTATTCAGGTGTTAACGGGTTCTCCCCAACGGCAACGTTTGGTCTCGTTCGCGCCGCAGTCGATCTCGCCTCGGCTGAAGGCAGCACTGTGCATGTTGGCCCCATCGTGACAAGTGGCCTGTTCTACGACCCCGACCCCACCGCATTCGCAAAGTGGAAGTCAACCGGGCATGTCGGTGTCGAAATGGAAGCGGCGATGATGTACACCGTCGCCGCCACTCATCGCATCGAGGCGCTCGCAATGATGACCGTGTCTGACGTACTCGGCGATGACGGGTCAACAGTCCGCATCTCAGACGAAGAACTCAAGCGCGGAGTTGACACCATGATGCACCTTGCGTGCCGAATTGCAGTGTCGTAAGGCTGATGTGAGCTCGGCTTACCGAGCATCCTGCTAGATCAATCCGAGTTCGCGAACGGCGTCACGTTCCTCAACGAGTTCGCCGGCGGATGCGTCGATTTTTCCGCGGCTGTAGTCGTCGATGTCAAGACCTTGAACGATCTTGTATTCGCCGTTCTCACACGTGCATGGGAATGAAGAGATAATTCCTTCTGGGACGCCATATGAGCCATCTGATGGAATTGACATCGATACCCAGTCACCCGGTGCGGTTCCCAGCGACCACGAGCGAATGTGGTCGACAGCAGCGTTTGCAGCCGACGCAGCCGACGATGCTCCGCGGGCGTCGATGATCGCAGCTCCGCGCTTCGCAACCGTCGGAATGAATACCGAATCAACCCACTCGTGATCATTCACTGCCTCGTAGGCGTTCTTACCATCGACCTCACAATGGAACAGGTCGGGGTACTGAGTGGTCGAGTGATTACCCCAAATCGTCATGTTGCGAACGTCGTTCACCGACGCATCAAGTTTTTGAGCGATCTGTGTTATGGCTCGGTTGTGGTCGAGTCGGGTCATTGCCGTGAAACGGCCGGGATCAAGGTCGGGTGCGTTCTGCTGAGCGATCAACGCATTGGTATTTGCAGGGTTGCCGACGACAAGGATCTTGACGTCGCGCTTCGCAGAGCGTGACAACGCTTCACCTTGGGGTTTGAAAATTCCGCCGTTTGCCGACAGGAGATCAGAGCGCTCCATGCCCGCCTTGCGTGGCATGGCACCAACGAGTAGCGCAACATCAGCATCGCCGAACGCAACATCAGCATCATCGGTGCACGTAATCGAACTCAACAATGGGAAAGCCGAATCGTCGAGCTCCATCTTGACCCCCTCAAGGGCTCCGAGGGCCGGAGTGATCTCCAGCAATTGCAGCGCAACCGGAGTGTCAGGACCCAACATCGAACCTGAAGCGATGCGGAAAAGAAGCGAGTAACCGATCTGGCCGGCGGCACCGGTGACCGCCACACGTACTGGAGTTGTCATGCCTCCAGCGTACGCCCGTGAACGTTGTTTCAACTAAACGGACAGTGGCCGCAAGGCTCCTTTACAGCCGCCAGCTCTACGTTCCGGTGATATTTCGAATCACGTCTGCGTAAAACACTTGACCGTTACCCAACAGATGTATCCCATCATCACTAAAACAGGCGCGAGCGCAGTTCTGTGATTCTGCGAGCCAGTCGACGACCACAATGTTGTCGCCCTCTGCATCGATCGAAGCAAGAAGTTCATTATTCGATGATCGCCACGAGAGTTCGCCTCGAACGTTCAGCACGACAACCAGCGGCACCTCGCTGACAATCTCCAAGAAGGTATCGAGATCATCTCGAGCGATCGGCCCGTTGGTGCCGAGGTGAACGACGAGAACATCGCCAAATGTTCCTGCGTCTTTCAGTTGCTGCAAAAACTCAAGCGTCCCCTTCATCTGTCGACTCTTCTCGGCATTGACGGTGTACCCACGCTCGCGAAGCACTCCAGCTGCGCCAAGCATCACCGAGTCACCGATCGCCAAGAATTGAACTGGGTCGCGCTGTGGAGCGACGACAGCGGCAGGTGTGGTCGTGGTGACGACAGGTTCTTCTGCGCCCACGGGAGCAGGTTCAGGATCGGGCTGAGTGTTTGTCGGGGTGACCTCACCAAGAAGTTCTTCGACCGATGTCACCTCTTCTTCGCCTGCGGCAATCGATGCCTCGATCTGGTTGAGTTCAAGATCTGCGGTGGCGACTCTGAACCCTGAGAACCCGACGACTACTGCTCCGACAAGCCCCAACACGGCAATAATCCGTCGCGTCTGCATCGGCCACGCTTGAGCACGGGCGGCTGTCTCAACCTTGAAACTGCCGCGCCGGATCGGCATCTCGAGATAGCGATACGACACTTCTGCGATCACACCTGTGAGCACCATCGCCACAACAAATTCGACCACCGACAGCGGTACACCGGCCACCCGCCGAATGATTTGATAGATCGGCCAGTGGTAGAGGTAAAGACCGTATGACCGGGTACCCAGCCACAACAGCGGCGGAATCGCCAGCACGCGTCCTACGTATGAACGTCGATGCACAAGAGCCCCGAGCACAGCCAACGTGGCGAGCGCAGTCCATAAGAAACCGCCTCGCATCAATGCGCCGTCAGCAACGATTCCCGCTCCGCTTGGGTCAGCCTTGAGGTAGCTGACCTTGACGATCAAGATCGCCAACGCCGCAAGACCGACGATGGCGACCACATCAAGACGTGCCGGACGTCTACCCAGTTTTCCTCGCATGACGGCATTCGGTCGCCACACCATTGCAAAGGCAGCTCCGAGCAACAAACCGCTCGCCCTTGTCGGGGTCGAGAGATACAACACATCGGCGATCGAGAAGCATCGCCCCCCTATCTGCCAGTAAGCGTCCGGTGTTGCCGAGCATTCACCGATTGGTCCACCGTGATGAAGCAACGCAACGAGCAGCGTGACAGCTAACGCACTTCCCACAAAAATGAGCACTACCCGTCCAACACGCACTACCTGTTTGCGTGTCACCGCAATCATGACGAGCGGCCACAGCAAATAGAACTGCTCTTCAACCGCAAGGCTCCACAGGTGGCGCAGAGGAGCGAAATCACCACTTGCCGCGTAGCCCGCGCCAACCCATAGTTGGAACCAGTTTGAGCCGTAGAAGAAACCGGCGATGATGTCGCCGCGTACTTTCCCAAGAGTTTCGGGGCGGAGCAGAGTTGCGACGACCGCCACCGACAACAGCACGGCGAAAAGCGCAGGTAGCAGTCGTCGAGCTCGTCGCGCCCAGAACGATCGGAGGTCGATCGCTCCATCACGATCATGCTCCGCAAGCAGCAGCAACGTGATGAGATAGCCACTCAACACAAAGAAGACTTCAACGCCAAGAAACCCGCCCGGGAGCCACTCGCTGTTGGCGTGATACACCATCACCGCAACAACTGCGAGCGCACGCAAGCCGTCAAGCGCTGGCAAATACGGCACTTTCGACAAGGAGTTCGCCTGCGCAGTTGCAGACGTGCGGTCGGAGGTCATCGACATTGTCTCCAGTATCGCCGCTGAAAACGAAACTTCGGCGTCTAGTGGCGGAAGTGGCGGCGCCCGGTGAACACCATTGCAATACCCGCCTCGTTCGCAGCGGCAATCACTTCGTCGTCACGCACGCTTCCACCCGGTTGCACCACCGCACGGATCCCGGCTGCAACCGCCGCGTCGAGGCCGTCGCGAAACGGAAAGAATGCATCGCTCGCGCATACCCCTCCCTCGGCCCGGCCAGCAGAGCGTTCAGCAGCGATACGAGATGAATCAAGACGGTTTTGCTGTCCGGCACCGATGCCAAATGCCTGCCGGTCTTTCGCATACACGATGGCGTTCGACGAAACGGCCGCACAGACTTGCCACGCAAACTTGATGTCATCCCACTGTTCGTCGGTCAGTTTCGCATCGGTGACGACAGACCAATGCTCAATGTCAACCGGCACATCATCGGTGGTTTGTACGAGCATGCCACCATCTATCGGCCGCAGATCGAAACGTCGACCGTGTGGCCTCTCTGCGCTGAGCACTCGTAAGTTCGCCTTTGCGGTCAATATCTCGAGAGCGCCCTCTTCATAACCAGGTGCAATCACGACCTCTGTGAAGACTGGGGCGAGCGATTCAGCCATTGTCTGGGTGACCGGTCGGTTGACCGCCACGATTCCGCCAAATGCACTCACCGGATCACAATTGTGCGCAAGGCGGTAGGCCTCATCGATCGTGTGAGCGCTTGCCACTCCGCAGGGGTTGGCATGCTTAATCACCACCGCCGTTGGGTCCCCGAACTGATGCACGAGGCGCCACGCCGCTTCAGTGTCATAGACGTTGAGATAGCTCATTGCCTTTCCACCGTGCTGGACCGATGTTTCCCACCAACCGCTCTCGGCAGATGCCGACGTGAGATCTCGATATCGGGCACCGATCTGATGCGGATTCTCTCCGTATCTCAACGTTTCAACTCGCTCGAGAGCAAGGTGAAGGGTTGGCGGCAACTCATCGCCACCTTCATCGTTGACCTCATCAAACCAACGAACAATCGCTGCGTCATACGCCGCTGTGTGCGCAAACGCATCGCGTGCGAGGCGTGTTCGTGTCGACTGCTGCAACGCTCCGTGTTCACGAATCTCGTCGACAACCGACTGGTAGTCGTCGGGATTCACCACCACGCCAACGTCGGCGAAATTCTTTGCTGCAGCTCTCACCATCGCTGGGCCACCAATATCGATGAGTTCAACCCCCGGCGCCGTTGAGAACGGATACAGATTGACGATCACCACATCGATGGGATCGATGCCGTATTCCGCAAGGTCGGCCTGATGAGTCGCATCTGAACGGTCAGCAAGGATGCCACCGTGAACCTTCGGATGCAGTGTGACAACCCGATGTCCAAGGATTGCCGGAACACCTGTGATCTCCGCGACGTCGGTGACGGGAACCCCTGCATCAGCGATAACAGCAGCAGTTCCACCCGACGAAAGTAATGACCATCCAAGCTCGTGAAGTTCACGAGCAAGGTCAACTACACCGGTCTTGTCATAGACAGAGACAAGAGCAGTTGGCACGCGAACTCAGCTCAAATTGGCAACGATTTCTGCCATCAACTCGCCAGCCTCAGTCGGGTTAAGCCCGATCTTCACGCCGGCCTCAGCCAATGCATCCATCTTGCCTTGGGCAGTTCCCTTGCCGCCGGACACGATTGCACCGGCATGGCCCATCTTCTTGCCCGCAGGCGCCGTGACGCCAGCGATATACGCGCTCATCGGCTTCGTCACGTTTGCTTTGATGAAATCGGCCGCTTCCTCTTCAGCTGATCCACCGATCTCACCGATCATGATGATTGCGTGCGTATCTGGGTCGGCCTGAAACTCGCTCAGGCAATCGATGAAGTTCGTTCCTGGCACAGGGTCGCCACCGATACCGACACAGGTCGACACGCCAATGCCCTTCTGCTTCAGCTCATACAGCGCCTGATAGGTCAGGGTTCCTGAGCGACTCACAATGCCAACATTTGGGCCCTCTGCGGAGGGCGGCAACGCGATCTCGCCTGCAGTGATGCCGATATTGCACTTTCCGGGGCTGATAATGCCAGGACAGTTAGGGCCGAGCAGTCGAGTATTCGGATAGTCGGCTAGCAAAGTGTTGAACACCCGGGCCTCATCTTGGGCAGGAATGCCTTCCGTGATGCACACGACGAACGACACACCAGCCGCCGCTGCTTCAAGAATTGCTGCCGGCGCTGCTTTAGGTGGGACTGCGACAAACGATGCGTCGGCGCCGGTAGCGGCAACTGCATCAGCGACGCTGTCAAAGATCGGGATGCCTTCGACGTCTTGGCCGCCTTTACCTGGCGTCACACCCGCAACGACATTGGTGCCATATTCACGGTTGCGAAGACCGTGATATTTACCCTGTCCGCCGGTGAGGCCCTGAACGATGACTTTGGTGTTTTCGTTAACAAAAATCGACATGGTGTGACCTCTCAGTTCTTCGCCAACGCAACGGCGGCGCGGGCGGCGTCAAGCATGGTTGGTTCTGAACGAAGTTTTGATTCTGGAATTCCTGCGTCGGCAAGAATCTGACGACCCTCTTCAGCATTGGTGCCGTCGAGACGAATCACGATGGGAGCACGAAGATCGACTCGGCCGAGTGCCTCAACGATGCCTTTCGCGACCTCTTCACCTCGTGTGATTCCACCGAAGATGTTGATGAAAATCGATGAAACGTTTTGGTCGAAATTGATGACCTCAAGCGCTGCCGCCATGACATCTGCATTAGCTCCACCACCGATATCCAAAAAGTTGGCGGCCGATCCACCGACCTGATTCACCACATCGAGCGTCGACATTGCGAGTCCGGCACCGTTTGCGATGATGCCGACGGTGCCGTCAAGACCGATGTATTGCAGGTCATGGGTTTTCGCTAAACGTTCGCGCTCATCAAGCTCTTCGGTCTCTGCATACTCGGCCCATTCAGGGTGACGGAACAATGCGTTTGCGTCGAGTGTCACCTTGGCGTCGAGCGCATGAACCTCACCGGTCGGCTTGAGAATGAGTGGATTGATCTCTGCGAGATCGCAGTCACCCTCTGAGAAACAGCGATACAACTTGACGAGGATGTCAGCAGTTCCGTCGAGTGCTTTCTCGGGGATCTTCGCATCAACCGCTGCTTGACGAGCGGTCGCTGCATCGAGACCAACGACAGGGTCGATATGAAGCTTCACGATGGCATCAGGGTCGCTCTCAGCTACAGCCTCGATTTCGACACCGCCTTGAGCCGACAACATCAACAGATGCTTCTTCGCCGCCCGGTCGAGACTGAAGCTTGCGTAGTACTCGTCTTCGATGTCAGAGGCATGCTCGACCCAGAGGCGCTTCACAACGTGACCCTTGATGTCCATGCCAACGATGTTTCCGGCGTGGGTGCGAACCTCGTCTGCGTTGTCGGCGAGTTTGATACCTCCGGCCTTGCCACGACCACCGACCTGCACCTGAGCTTTTACGACGACGGGATACCCGGCGGCTTCTGCAGCCGCTAACGCCTCTTCGACGGTGTCCGCTTTGTCACCCGGGCTTACCGGAATGTCAAAGCGAGCAAAGTACTGCTTGCCTTGGTATTCGAACAGATCCACTTGTTCAGTCCTCTCGTTGATCGAGTGTTGACTCCAACCATGAACTGATCGCTTTCAACGATGCTCCTGGTTGGAAGATTTCGGCTACGCCCTGATTGCGAAGCTCACGAGCGTCGGCGTCGGGAATCACCCCGCCACCAAAAATAAGAGCGTCGCCAAGATCACGGTTCTTCAGTTCTTCCATCACCCGTGGAAACAAAGTGAGGTGAGCCCCTGATAGCAACGACAGCCCAATGGCGTCGGCATCCTCTTGAAGCACCGTTTCGGCAATTTGCTCTGGAGTTTGATGCAACCCGGTGTAGATGACTTCGAACCCGTGGTCGCGCAGGGCGCGAGTGATTGTCTTCGCTCCACGATCATGACCATCAAGGCCAGGTTTCGCCACGACAACTCGGTAAGGACGCTTCACAAGATTCGAACCCTACTTTCCTAACGACCCGACTCACTAACTCACGGACAAGGCAGACTAGAGAGGTGCAACTTCCGCAGTTCAGATCTCCGCTTGCTCGGGCAGTAATACCCATTGTCGGAGGCCTCATCGTGCTCACCATGATCGGTCTGTTTACCTGGGCAATGGCTGCGTACATCTCTTCAGGGGAGGTGTCGACATCGAACCGTCTCGCTCCTGACACGTGGCCCGTCGGCAACGTCGAGTATCTCTCAGAGCTTGTCGCAAACGACGGTCCTCTACTGTTCGCCGAACTCGGAACCGCGGTGTCTGATCGTTCAATCGTCATCGATCATCAGGGAACCGACCCCCTTAATGGGTGGCGGGTTCGCTGGGCCTACCCTGCCGACCGAGACTCAGACTGCATCGTCACCCAACAGATCGGCACCGACATGTTCACCGATTGTGACGGAAGAACGGTCACCGTTGATGACCTCGCCATTCCTCCTGAAGGGGTGCGGCCCGTCGTCGTTGACCGAGCGTTGCTTGAAATTGATCTCCGAGGTGTCAGCAACAACTAGTGCTGTGACATCGCGCCAATCAGGCGATCAGCGAAGACCTCCGAGTGGTGTTCAAGATGATTCCGCTTGATTTGTAGGCCGCCAACAACTTCTGCGCCGGTTTGTCCGACAGCAGTGGAAAGTCGGTCGAGGCTCTTCCCCGCTTCAAGGGCATACGTGAGAAAGCAGGCGGCTTTCTTGCCTCGCATCACCGGCATGTTGGCAATATCGCCCGCAGCCCACGGCGACTGACCGACGAAGAACAAGCCATGAGTCCATGTTCCGATGAGAACGATGTCGGCCGCTTGCACACTCGCAAGATCGGGACGCCGAACGCGAGAAAGACCGGTGATCTCCCAACCTTCTTGCTGGAGATGTGAACCGATCAACTCTGCCGCGCGCCAAGTGTTACCGGTGAGACTTTCGACGAGTAGTGAGGCCTTCATCACGCCCTATTCAACCAGATCGGCGGGTGAGCGGCGCAAAGGCAAGCGCAAGATGTTTTGTTCCGACGCCTGCGAAGTTGACCGTCGCTTCTGCGCGGTCACCTTGACCGGTGATCTCAATGATGACCCCCTCACCGAACGCGGGGTGGCTCACATCGTCGCCGATACGGAATCCGATCTCGTGAGCGCCCGACTGGATCGGACCGCTTCGGGTGCTCATCGCCCGTTCAACGATGCGGTCACGATGTTCATCACTTTCGTCTCGGTCGATACTTCGTCGCCGGTACGACGGTGGGGAGTCCCATGATGACGACGAGCGATACGAACTCTGTGCAGCCGAGGGGCGACGGTCGCCTTGAATGTCGAGCAACGATTCTGGGATCTCGTCGAAGAACCGCGACGGCGGGTTGTATTGCGTCGAACCGAACAACATCCTGCTCCACGAGTGCGACAGGAACAGGCGCTGCATCGCTCTCGTGATGCCGACATAGGCAAGCCGGCGTTCTTCTTCCATCTCATCTGGGTCGGAGAGCGCCCGATGATGAGGAAACACACCTTCTTCAACCCCGACAAGAAACACGTTGGGAAATTCAAGACCTTTTGCAGAATGAAGTGTCATGAGGACGACTCTGTCGTCATCAGCAAGGTCGTCGGTATCAGCGACGAGAGCAACCTGCTCGAGGAATTCTTCGAGACGCGTGAACTCTCGAGCTGAGCCGACCAGTTCGCCAAGGTTCTCAATGCGACCGTGAGCCTCGACGGTGTCTTCTTCTTCAAGCTCGGTGAGGTAACCCGACGACTCGAGCACGTGCTGAAGAAGTTCTCCCGCCGAAAGGCCGTCATCGCCCTCACTTCGAAGCAATTCGATGGCGGCGTCGACGACCTCACAAAAACTTTCAACACCTCGCGCCGCTCGACCACTCACTCCCGCTTCGCTCGCACGTCGCGCTGCTTCGATGAACGAAATGCCTTCGAGCGATGCGAACTCGTCGATTTTCGCAACACTCGTGTCACCGACACCGCGCTTGGGCACATTGAGCACCCGCTTCACACTCACCTCATCGGCTGGGTTGGCCACAACCCTTAGGTACGCAAGCGCATCGCGCACCTCGCGACGATCGTAGAACTTGGTGCCACCGACAACCTGATATGGCACCCCGAGCCGCATGAACGATTCTTCGATCACACGGCTCTGAGCATTTGTTCGGTACAGCACCGCCGTATCACTGAACATGGCGCCGGTCTCGCGGGTGAGCTGAAGGGCAGACGATGCGACAAACGTGGCTTCATCGCCTTCGTCACTTGCGTAGTAGCGGACGATACGGGCGCCGGGGTTTCCGTCGGTCCACAGGTGTTTCGGCTGGCGCCCCGGATTATTCACGATCACTGCGTTGGCCGCATCGAGAATGGTCTGCGTTGATCGATAGTTCTGATCGAGCACGATGGTGGTCACATCGGCGAACGCATCTTCGAATTGGATGATGTTGCGAAGATCGGCCCCGCGAAAGCGATAGACACTCTGGTCGCTGTCACCAACCACGCAGACGTTATGTGCCCCGGTCGGGTCAGTCGCCCCACCCAGAGCCAACACAATCTCGTTTTGCGCCATGTTGGTGTCTTGGTACTCGTCGACGAGAAGGTGGCGGAACCGTCCCCGATATTCGTCGAGAACATCAGGGCACTCGTTCAGCAGTCGCACTGTGAGGGTGAGCAAATCATCAAAGTCAGCCGCTCCAGCACGTTCGAGGCGTGTTTGATACTCGGCGTAGATCTCGGCATGACGGCGAGCGAAAATGTCATCAGCAGACGCAATCGCGGTTGCGGGGTCGACAAGCTCGTTCTTGAACAACGAAATGTGGCCGTGTACCGCCCTCGAGTTAAACCGCTTCGGGTCGAGCCCCATATCGCGCACCACATACCCCGTGAGGCGAACTGCGTCACTTTGGTCGTAAATCGAGAACGTTCGCGGCAACCCAACGCGTTCGGCATGCACACGAAGAATTCGCACGCACGCAGAGTGAAATGTGCTCACCCACATGCTCTTCACCACCGGGCCCACAAGCTCAGCGACCCGATCGCGCATTTCACGTGCGGCCTTATTGGTGAACGTGATCGCAAGAATCTGTGAGGGGTGCACCCCGGTGTGAATGAGATGAGCGATCCGATGGGTTAACACACGTGTTTTGCCCGAGCCAGCCCCAGCAACCACCAGCAACGGCCCGCTCGGGTGAATAACAGCGTCGTACTGCGCAGGGTTGAGACCATCGAGAAATGGGCTTGTCGAAAACAGCGAGGGGTCAGACATCTGACGTCAGTGTACGGGTCGGGTGTTGCGCGCCCTGCACCTCATCATCGAAGCCCTACTGAGACATCAGAAAAACGCAAAAGGTGGGTGCACCCGATTTACGGATGCACCCACAACTTTTGACGAACTGACCTGCCGGGGGGTGGAAGGTCAACTCACGGACAGGCGTACCGCCCTCAAATCGGTGAGATCTCAGGCCTCAGCGACCGCATCATCATCTGCGTGGTCGTGATGCCCACGACGGAATTCACCATCGCCATCGTCCTTCGGACCACGGAGACGTTCCCCAGCCTCAGGCACAGTGTTCAACCGCTCGGTGATTTTTGCCTCCATTGCTTCTAACTTTTCTGCAGCTTCATCTTCGGTTAGGGAACCATCTGCCACATGCTCGGCCAGGTGATCTGCCCGCTCGTCGACGAGAGCGCCGACGATGTCACCGATTTCGACGCCATTCTCCTCAGCAATGTCGGCAACTGACTTCCCTTCTGAAAATGCTTCGCGCAACGCTGGGCCATCAATGCCGAGCATCTCGAGCACCGCCGCTGGCAACTGCCCACCTCGGCGGGGACCTGAGTTGCGATCACGAGTTGGAGGCACCTCATTCACTTTTTCTGAAATTCGATCTTCAGCAGAAGCCAATTTCTCAGCGGCTTCATCTTCGGTGAGAGAACCATCCGCGACGTGCTCGTTGAGATGCTCCTCATGATCGGCAACGAGAGCAGCGACAACCGTGTCGATTGCGATTCCTTGCTCGGCTGCGATATCGGCAATCGACTTTCCGGCTGCGAACTCTGAACGAAGCGTCTCGGTGTCGACACCGAGTGCACTTGCAAGTGTCTCTGGAGACCCCATCTTGCCGCCCTTACCTTTTCCACGGCCATGTCGACCGTCGGCCCCGTCTGATGAGCGGTCACCGATCGCGTCGGTCTCGACGTCTCCCGCTGCGCTCGTGAGCCCTGGCACACCGAGAACGAAACCCGCTCCAGTTCCTGCGAGCAATCCCGCTGACATTGCTGCGAACAGTGCTTTCTTCTTCATGGATAACTTCTTTCTTTCCTTTGGAAGTTGGGGGATCCTGCTTCCGTTGGACACCATCATCGAAGGGCTCTTCAAGAAGTGTGCGTGATCTAGGTAAGGAGAACGTGAGAACTCTCTCAACTACACCGAGGGAGGGTCCCACGACCGAACCACCGGCAATGTAAGGCCGACGACCGCTCCTCCCCCATTGCGATCTGCAACGAACACCTCGCCACCGTGTTGACGTGCGGTCGACGCCACCATTGAAAGGCCAAGACCTGACCCAGGGAGTGTGCGAGCAGTCGCTGACCGATGAAAACGCTCAAACACCAATGGTTGATCAGCGATTGGAATGCCCGGGCCCCGATCGAGCACCGAAATTCGGCCGTCGACAACCGTGACCTCAATCGGGCCCTCGGTCTGGTCAAATTTCACTGCGTTTTCTAAAAGGTTAGAAACTGCTCGCTCGAGTTGTCCCCGACGAATGATGACCTCGGAATCATCTGACTGCACGAGCACCTGTCGCCCTGAACGACGCTGAGATCGCTCGGCTGCGGTGGTAACGACGTCACCGATTCGAACCTGCTCGGGCTCGGAGTCATCAACCTCACCGCTCGCAACCTGCACAACCTCATTCACAAGAGACGTCAATTCGCTCGCCTCGGCACGCATCGATTCAACGATCTCCGCTCGCTCATCAGCCGGCAGATCCGGGTAGCGGCTTAACGTATCGAGCCCCGTTCGAATCGAGGTCACCGGAGTTCGTAATTCGTGACCCGCGTCCTCCACAAGACGGCGCTGGTCAGCTCGAGAGCGAGCAAGAGCACCGATCATGCGATGGAATGCAGTTGAAAGACGGCCGACTTCATCACGGCGTTCAGATCGGTCACTATCTGCAAGCTCAAGGCTTCCAGTCGATTCAATTTCTGACGCGGCATCGGTCAGCACGCGAAGCGGTCGCGTAACTCGCCCAGCAACGACGGCTCCCAACGCACCGGCGGCAAGGGTGACACCAGTGACCAACAGCAGTGTTCGCAACCTAAGACTTTCTAAGACGGCATTCGTCTCGGCGAGTGGTCGCCCTATTTGAATAATGCCGTCTTCAAAACCGATGGACCGAATTCGATATTCGGCACGACCAAGTTGAGTTGACCGAAAATTCGTCACCCCAGCGCGGCCGATCAACTTGAGATCTTCGCGACTTGGTTTCATCTGCTTCGGGAAGTTGGAGCGAAGAACCGAACCATCTTTGAGCACCGCCTGGACGACCACCCCATCAAAAGGGCCGGAGTCGAATAAACGTTCATCGAACCGTCGTGCCGTCGCCACCGCAGTGGCGTCTACTAACGAATCATCGACCGCTCTCAACAGCCGCGAAGACGTCGTCTGGTACGAGATCGCGCCAACCACAATGGTTGCGACCGCAGCAAGGGTCGCCATCAACAGAGCGATTCGCAGTCGAAGGCTCATCGTTCAACCCGAGCCGAGTAACCCACACCACGAACGGTATGGATCAACCGCGACCCGCCCCCCTCTTCGGTTTTGCGGCGTAGGTAGCCGATGTACACCGCGAGGTTCTTGGAGTCTGGACCAAAGTCATACTTCCAAATCCTCTCGTAGATCGTTGAGTGGTCAAGCACTATGCCAGCATTCCGAATCAGCAGTTCGAGAAGGTCGAATTCTGTTTTTGACAATTCAAGTTCGCGGCTACCACGCCGTACCCGCCGCCCGGCAGGGTCCATCACCAAGTCGCCGAGCACGAGTGGCTCAACTCCTGAGTGCTCGTCGGCATCGACCACTACGCGGCGCACGAGCGCCCGAAGGCGCGCGAAAAGTTCACCTAAATCAAATGGCTTCAGTACGTAGTCGTCTGCTCCTGCATCAAGCCCAGCAATTCGATCACTTGGTTCTGTTCGCGCCGTCAACATGAGAATTGGGATACGAACTCCCTCCGACCGAAGCACACGACATGCCGTCAACCCATCAACAGCCGGCATTGACACGTCAAGAATGATGATGTCGGGAGGGGCATCGACAGAGTCTTCTCGCAAGTGTTGAAGAGCTGCAGCACCATCGCTCACCGCACTCACTTCATAGCCCTCAAGCGTCATCGCTCGGGCAAGAGACTCTCGAACCGCCCGGTCATCTTCGGCTAGCAGCACCCGTAATCTCTCATCGGTCATCACATGAGTACATCAGAATGCGGTAAGTATCTGGTGAGAATGTCATCAAAAATCTCTGAGCGCGCCCCTACATCACCGGTACAACGCACACTGCTGTATCTTGTGCACACCATCCGTTGGATCGTTCTCGGAGGGTTCTCAGGACTGCTTGCAGGGTGTGCTTCGTACCTGTTCCTTGAGGGTCTTGACCGGGTGACCGCATTCCGAACCGGTGAACAATGGATGATCTACCTTCTGCCCATCGCAGGCCTTGTCATCGGGCTCTCAAACAAATGGCTCGCCGGTCGCTCCACGTCCGGAAATTCACTCCTCCTACAAGAGATCCACAGCCCAACTCGCTGGGTTCCCCGGCGAATGGCACCACTCGTTCTACTCGGAACATGGTGGACACATCTGTTCGGCGGATCGGCTGGTAGAGAAGGAACCGCTCTCCAAATGTCAGGGAGCCTCAGCGACGCATTTGGCCGCCTCATCAAACTTCAGCACCGCGACCGCTCCCTCCTGCTCACCGCTGCCCTGGCCGGAGGCTTTGGTTCTGTATTCGGCGTTCCGTTCGCAGGGGTTGTCTTTGCACTCGAAGTACCAACCGTTGGGCGTCTGCGACTCCGAGCGCTCCTGCCCGCAGTGTCCGCGTCATTCGTCGGAGACGCAATGGTCGGATGGCTAGGTCACGACCACGTCGCTCGACTTTCGATCGATCTCTCGATGTCGGTGTCAACGCTGGGCGCGTTGATCGTTGTCGGCGTGTCGTGTGGAATCGCCTCTCGAATGTTCATCTCGGCAACATCGATCATGAGAAACCTCGGCCGCCGATATCTCCCGTCGACGGTGCTGCGCCCTGTCATTGGCGGCGCAGCAGTGCTCGGTCTGTCGGCCCTGTTCGGACGTGACTATCTCGGCTTGTCGCTCCCACTCCTCGACACGGCCCTGTCAGGCGCCTCAATCGCCCTCACCGTCTTCGCACTCAAAATCGTCTTTACCGCAATCACAATTGGCACAGGGTTCCTCGGCGGCGAGGTCACCCCACTGTTCGTCATTGGCGCCACACTCGGGGCATCGGTTGGTGAGCTTGTTGGACTGCCGTTCGGCGTTGCGGCCGCAATCGGCATGGTCGCTACCTTTGGGGCGGCTGCGAATACGCCGCTTGCGTGCGCCGTGATGGGCCTGGAGTTATTCGGCACTGCAGCCGTTACTCCGATGGCGATCGGCTGCCTCGTTGCATGGGTTGCCTCAGGCTCTGGAACGATCTACGAAACGCAGCGGCACGCGCTACGTCGATCGTCAACTGGTCTTCAACACTCGTAACGGCAGTTCGCGCGGTCCTCGAATCTGACCGACACTCCAACGGGTGTCGCCTTCGACAGTGAACGACGGGAATCGTCGCACAAACTCTTCAACCGCCACCTTGAGTTCCAGTCGCGCAAGGTTCGAACCCAAGCAGCGGTGGATGCCAAGACCAAATGCTCCATGGCGATTCTCTTGACGGTCGATCACGAACTGAGTTGCGTGCTCGAACTGCTTGGGGTCGCGGTTCGCAGCAGGGAACGGAAGCAGCACCCAATCGTTGGCCTTCATCGGGCACCCATGGAAGTCGTAGTCGTCCTTGACGAGACGAGCCATGGTCACTGGAGCGTACGCACGAAGGAACTCTTCAAGAGCAAACATCATGACGTCTGGCTCGTCGACGAGACGCTGCAGGTCGTCTGGGTGGGTTCCGAGGTGCCAGAGCGATGAGCCAATCGCTGACCACGTCGTGTCGATTCCGGCGACAAGGAGCAGCAGGATCGACCCACGGACATGTTCATCAGAAAGTTTGTTACCTGCGATCTCAACGTTGAGAAGGTAGTTCGTGAGGTCATCTCGAGGGTTCGCCCGGTGATCCTCAATTTGCGCATCGAGGTAATCAGCCAAGGGCTGCATGAACGCTTCGCGATCTTCCGCTGGTTCGTTAATGCGCTCAAGCACATTGTGCACGAAGTCTCTGAAGAGCGCTTCGTCTTCTGGCGGGAAGCCGAGCATCCGGGCGATGACGTTGACCGGGATGCTCTGCGCATATTGAACCGCTCCATCGATGATCGACTCACCTTCGGTGATATCACCCATGCGATCGAGGAGCTCGTTGCAGAGTCGTCGAACTTCAGGCTCCCACTCTGCAATCACCTTCGGCGCAAACGGAGGCAGCAGAAGACGACGGGCAATGTTGTGGAATGGCGGGTCACTCGTGATGGGCGGAGCAGGCCCAACGGGAGCCTCGATCAGAGGGCGGCCCGTGTTGACAACCACGCCCTGCGAAGTGAAGTGCTCGGTGTCATAGGCGATCTCGTGGACCATCTCGTAGGTGAACGGTGCCCACAGCCCGTCGTAGCGTTCGCTGTGCGCTACCGGGCATTCAGAGCCCTGGAACTCCTCCCAGATCTCGTGCGCTCGTTCGTTGTATTCGGGATCGGCATGATCAAAGTCATTCACCCAGTCGAGAACTTTTTCGTACATTCCAGTCATGAGATACTCCGAGATGTTCAGTCTTCGATCGTGATTGCGAATTCGGGGCAATTCGCTGCGGCAAGTCGAGCTTTGTCTTCAAGCTCGGCAGGTACAACACCATCGTTCAACGCGAATGCGGTGCCGTAGTCATCGACATCGAACAACTCCGGAGCGATGGCAAAACAACGGTTATGGCCCTGGCATTTTTCTTCATCAACGAATACACGCATAGGTGGGACATTACTGGCGAATATGTCTCAAGTCACGTCCGCATGTGACTTTCTTCACAGATTGGGTCACCAGATACGATCAATGCCGTGCACAGTGTCATCCTCGCCGCATCTGGAGACGGCATCGTTGCACGACTCACCAACTGGCTGGTTGATACATCGAGCGCACAATGGTTTCTCGGCGTCATTTTTGTGATCGCACTGCTCGACTCGGTCGTGCCGGTCGTACCCAGCGAAACCACGGTGATCATCGGTGGGGTTGCCGCCGGCGCCGGAGATCAAAACCTCCTTTTGGTCATCGTTGCGGGAGCGATCGGTGCCTTTATCGGCGACAACCTTGCGTATCTCATCGGTCGCTCATTTCATGGACCAATCTCTCGGCGGGCAACCCGTAAACCCACGACGCAACGGCGACTCGACTGGGCCGAAAAGCAAGTTCGCGAGCGCGGCGGTCTTCTTCTTGTCACCGCACGATTCATCCCCGGTGGCCGAACGGCGCTCACCATTTCATGTGGACTCACCCAACAGCCGCAGCGGTGGTTCGTGAAGTGGGTAGCGCTCGCCGTCAGCATCTGGGCCACCTACGCAGCGGTCCTCGGAGCGATTTTCGGAAAAGCACTCCAAGACAACCACACAGCGGCGTTTCTCATTGCGTTTCTCACCGCACTTGCCATCAACGTGATCATCGAAGTGGTGCGTAAACGTCGATCGTCGGCGCAGCATCTCTGACGCGAAATCGCCAGCCACTGACTGCAACACTGGTGTCATGAACGTATCCGAAGCCGTCGCAGCTCGCCGATCAATACGAGACTTCCTCGCCGACCCAGTCGACGATGAACTTCTTAGTGACCTTCTCGAACGCGCCGCCCGCGCGCCGTCAGGTGGCAATGTTCAACCGTGGCGTATCTACGTACTCAACGGTTCACGGATGACCGATTTTCTCGACTTCCTCAGCACCCAACCCGATATTGAACCGTCCGAATACGACGTGTATCCGGCAAACCTTTGGGAGCCCCACCGAACGGCCCGGTTTGAACTAGGCGAGCAGATGTACGGTCTCCTCGACATCCCCCGCGAAGACAAAGCCGGCCGCCTTCAACAATTCGCTCGCAATGCCCGCTTCTTCGATGCTCCCGCTGCGTTTTTCATCACCATCGACCGACGCTTCAACGAGCCTCAATGGTCAGACCTCGGAATGTTCCTTCAGACGTTCATGCTGCTGGCAGTGGAGGCCGGTCTCGATACGTGTGCTCAGGAATACTGGTCAAGCCGCCATGGCGCCGTCATGGAATTCGTGGGCGCACCAGAAGAAGAAATGTTGTTCTGCGGGATGGCAATCGGTTACCGAAATGTTGAAGCTCCCGTCAATGACCTCGTCGCCGAACGACTTCCGCTCGACACCTGGGCAACGTGGGTGTAGCTGCGACTCGTAACTGCGTTCAGTCGGCGCCCAAGCGGCGCACAAAACCATCGGGAATTACAAGGTGTTCTCGTTGAAGATCATGCACCGATTCGACGCCCATTCCCAGAAGAGCCGAGTCAATTCCCATCCGCAAGACATCGAGCACATTCTCGACACCTGCCTGTCCGTTCGCAGCAAGCCCCCAAAGGTACGCACGACCGATCATGACCGCCCGGGCGCCCAGAGCGACCGCCTTGACGACGTCGCTGCCACGTCGGACACCTCCGTCGAGTAGCACGTCAATTTCTGAGCCAACCGCCTCAGCGATCGCCGGCAATGCTCGGAGCGGCGATGGCGTTCCATCGAGGTTGTTGCCTCCGTGATTAGAAACCGACAGTCCGGTGAAGCCGGCGTCACGCGCACGACGGGCATCGTCAACCCGCATCACACCTTTCACCACACAAGGGCCACCCCACTCATTAACGAACCACGCAAGGTCGTCCCACGTGGGCTGCGGCGAGCCCATCCATTGCCCGTAGGCACCAAAAAAAGTTGGAGGGGGCGAACCATCAATGCTCATATTTGGAGTGGTGAGGTCGGGAAGGTGTCCCGCCTTCAAGAACCGGCCAAGCCACCGCGGGCGGGCGAGCACCGACGGCGCATACTTCACCATCGTCTTGAGATCAATGCCATCAGGAAGTTCAGGGCTCCCCCAGTCACGGCTGTGGCTGTACGACCAGTCGAGCGTCAAAATGACGGCTTTCGCTCCAGCGGAGCGGGCCCTATCCATCTGAGCGCTCACCCAGTCACGCCCGTTGATCCAGTACATCTGGAAAAGAAAGTTCTCATTTTCTGCGGCGATGTCTTCCATCGGCTTTGAGCCGAACGATGAGAGTCCAACAGCGGTACCACGAGCTGCTGCTGCCCGAGCCACTGCGAGCTCACCGTCTGGATGCACCGCCTGCACACCGGTTGGTGAAATCATTACTGGCATCGAGAGGTCAAGACCAAGCACCGACGTCGAAAGATGACGCTCTGAGGGTCGATCGGCAATCACCGGCTGAAACCCGAGTTCACGGTAGGCGGCGCGGTTGTCGTCGAGTGTGAGTCCTGCCTCACTACCGGCGATCAGCGCGTCATACACGTGGCGCGGGAGAATACGCTCGGCACGCCGCTGAGCAACTGCGACCGATTCAAACCACGGATTTCCCATACCGCGAGGGTACCTGCGAACACTCCTGTCATCTCTTCTGAGCGCGAGTTCCGGTGCTGAGTTATCAATCTCCTGTCATTACCTTCGGTGCATGAGCACAACTCGCTTGACCTCAGGAAACCGTTCGATCGCCGGTCGTGTCGCCATCGTTAGCGGCGCAGGATCAGGTATCGGGCGCGCCACCGCCCACCTCTTCGCCGATGAAGGTGCCCTCGTTGCGGTCGTCGACCGCAACGGTGAAGGCGTCGCCCAAGTGGTTGGAGAAATCTCGGACGTGCACGGAGCAGACCGAGTGAAGGGCTGGACGGTCGACGTCACCGATAACGCCGCACTCGATGCCCTCCCAGATGCTGTTGCCGAGGCGTTCGGAGGCATCGACATTCTCATCAACAACGCCGGGGTCGTGTTTAACGCTGACATGACCACAACCGCCAACGTATTCGACGAAGCATGGGACGCAACTCTCGCCGTCAATATCACCTCATATGCACGGCTCACCCGAGCGGCGCTCCCCTACCTCATGAAGAGTGATGGCGGCAGGATCGTATGCACTGCGTCGACCGAAGGTCTTGGTGCAACTGGCGGAATTCCTGCGTACAACGCTTCAAAGCACGCGGTTATCGGTCTCGTGCGATCACTTGCGGTTGAACTCGGTCGTCACGGCATCACCGCAAACGCAGTCTGCCCGGGACCTATCGTGACCGGAATGACGGCGAACATTGCCGACGAACACAAAGAGATCTTCGCAAAACGTCGTGTGCCCGTTCGTCGCTACGGACAACCAGAAGAAATCGCCCACGGCATGTTGAACTTGGTGCTTCCTGCAGCGAGTTACATGAACGGCGTCATCCTGCCCGTCGATGGTGGGATGACCTCCCGACATACCTAACGAGCCGACCGCTCACCCTGAGACACGGTCGCTCACACTCGCCAACGAGACTGTTGGCCGCCCACTCACGACCTTCGTCGCCCCACGGCCTACGCTCGGCGCGTGAGCACCGAACCACCACTCGTTCCCGGCGATCCAGCGAACACGGAATGGATCAGAACCTCCGCGCCATTCACCGACCTCTGCGAGGTCGTCATCGACTCACTTACCCCTGAACGCGTTGCCGGGCGCGTCGCATGGAAGGAGCAATTCTGCACGGTGAATGGCAATCTGCATGGCGGATACCTCATGTCGCTCGCGGATTCGGTTGGGGCGTTCCTCTCGGTACAGCATCTGCCGGAAGGAGCTGGAACCTCGACAATCTCATCGTCAACGAATTTTCTTCGCCCCGCTCCACAAGCGGTGTATTCGATTGTGTCAACCCTTGTGATGGCTGGACGTCGGACGATCACTGTCACCACCGATGTCATCAACCCAGACGGGAAAGTTGTCTCTCGAACCACCCAGACTCAGGCGGTTCTCACCACCTAGTTCGCACCACCTAAGCGGCGCTCTCACTCGTCCGAATGAAATGCCATCTGGTCCGAAACAGCGAAGCAACTGCAATCACTGCAGCAGATGCGGCGACCACCGATGCGATCGTCGGTGCACCGCTTACATCGGTGAGACGTCCAGCAAGCACCGGTGCCACTCCCCCACCGATTGCGCCGAGGAACGTGACAACCCCGCTAATCGCCCCAAAGTCGCCGGTCGGAATCACTGTTCGGGCAACGATCCCATCGAGCGCGCTGATGGCACCGATGCCGACGCCGGCGATCACGACGTATAGCGATGCAATGACCGCATTCCCGCTGACGAGCACGAGCCCACACGCAACTGCGACACACAATCGTGCCCCCGCAAGAAGAAACCAATGCCCGTAACGTCGGAGCGCCCGTTGTAACGGCAACCTGCCGAGGAGTTGGAGTAGACCCCTCGCTCCACCAAAACCGGCAGCGGCAGCAGCCGACAGCCCCGCCCATCTCATAATTGAAAGCTGGAAGACCAACAACGTCGACATCGACATATATGCACAGAACACCCCGATCGCGTGCCAGCGAACTGCCCCCGATCGGGCTGCGGTTGTGACCGCAATCCTCCACGTTGACGACCGCTCAAACTCACCGTGCCGAGGAACCCGCCGCACAACGCGGGCAGCGAGCAAGAACACACAACAGGCAACACCGGCAGGAACTTCAATGGCGACCCGCCAACCAAACGTGCCACGAAGAAATTCGGTTGCCGGAATGGCAATCGGAGACGCAAACGCTCCCCAAATGGTGAGGCGAATAATTCGCTGCGTTGACGCTGCAGGATCCATCCTCACCAACATCGCTTGGGTCATTCCGTAAAAGCCGGCGGCCGCCGAAACACCGCCTCCGACACCGAAAAGAACGACGAATTGCCATACCTCTGCTGAGCGTCCGCTGAAGCCCACCAAGATTGCTCCGATTGGTCCGATGACACCGAGGAGGAGTTGCGGACCGAATCGATCGAGGAGCCGCCCCGTTGCGAGAGAGAGCGCACCGAGCAGCACCTGAGCTAAGCCAAAGGCCAAACCAAGTGATGCCGAGCCTGCCCCGAGGCCGGCACCGATGTCATCGATGAGCACACCAAACCCGTAGTACCACGAGCCGTACACCGCAATCGTGAGAACCCCCAGCACATCAACTGGCCAATCAGGCTGATATCGCCGTGCCGATGGTGGTGTGTGCGTCATCGGGGTTAAGTCTCTCAGAGGCGACCTCTTACTCATGCGCCCTGGTACCTTCGCAGTCATGGAGGAGCAAATCGTCGACGGGAACGCGTTGTTTGCCGAGCAGCGGTCAGAGAGCAACAACGACGTTGCCTCGTGCATGAGTTGCGGCTCCCATCTCGCCCAACGATGGAGCACGCCTGAAGGTGTGGCCGTGCTCTGCCAACAGTGTGCAACTCTCCACGGACTTGGCTGCCCCTAAAAGCTTCGATCTCATCTCAGTAATCACCGTGACCGTCACACCCGCCGTTTAGGTTCAGAGCATGGAAATTCTTATCGTTGTCCTGCTGGTGGCGGTGCTCGTCGCCCTCGCAGGCGTGATTGCAACCTCCCGTAAACCTGCCCCTGAACCAACGGCTCCTCCACCTGCGTTCCCCTCGACAGACGAGTTGACCAGCCAAATCAAACTGGTCAACGAACAAGCACTCAACGGCGCGATCGCAGAACTCAATCAACGAGCGGAAGCCCATCGGGAAGAAACAATCCGCACTGTCACACAAATGGTCACCCAACAAAGTGGCGAGGCGCTCGGCAAGCGAGCCGAGGTCATCAGCACCACGCTAAAAGGTGTCCATGATGACGTCAGCAAACGACTTGCCGAACTCAACCACGAACTCGATCAACTCCGCCAACACAACGCCGGCCAATTCTCGTCGGTCAGCGAAGCGGTCACATTGCTCGCACAACGAACCGCAAACCTGAACGAGGTGCTCTCAAGCTCTCAAAAGCGAGGCCAATGGGGTGAGCGACTTGCTGAAGACATGATTCGTGCAGCCGGACTCGTCGAAGGAGTGAACTACTCGAAACAAGACACCACTGCAGCCGGCGGCAGACCCGACTTCACCTTCACCATGCCACCCGACCGTGTCTTATTTATGGACGTCAAATTTCCTCTCGATCGTTATGTCGCCCACCTCGATGCCGATGACGACGCCACCCGAGCGACCACGAAAGCAGACTTCGTCAAAGCAGTTCGTAGCCATGTCGACGCATTAGCAAAGCGCGACTACATCGATCAGACCACTGAGGATGCCCTCGACTACGTACTGATGTTCGTTCCCAACGAGAGCATCTCTGGGTTTGTGCACGAAGCTGACCCACATCTCATCGACTGGGCCCTTGAGCGAAAAGTGGTGCTCTGCTCCCCGCTCACCTTGTATGCCTTCCTTGTCGTCATTCGACAGGCAACAGAGAGTTTCCACACCGAGCAGACGGCAGCCGAGATCACCCAGCAGATCAACAAGTTCTCCAAAGAGTTCGACAATTACTCAGCCGCAGTTGACAAAGTGCGCGCAACGTTCAACAAACTCGATAACGAACTCGGAGCGATTGCGACCGATGGCACCCGCTTCCGGAAACTCTCTGTCCCGATTCGAGATATTGAGAAGTTACGCAAGCGTCAAGGCATCGGTGAGCTCGATGCCGCGACCGACGATGCTCTCAACGAATCAGTCGACGATTTCTGAGACTTGCATTGATGGCGCAGCGTTCGTGTAGTTCGCAACATCACCCATGATGTCACCCATCTTTGGGCTTGACATCGCCGCCTTCATCGCATCACTCGACTCGAAGTAAAACGACACGCTCGCAACCGAAGGGCCATCAACTCCGCGCTCAAGTTCAACCTTGGCTGGTGAAAATGCATCGACGCACATCGGCACGTGTGAGTTCTTGTAGTAATCGTGGTCGAAGGTGACGTCGTCACCCTTTGGGTAGGACACGGTGAGTTTGATCATTCCACGACCGTAGCCATCGACGATGCCATGGTCAATGGCGGAGCAGTCGGTGCAGCACATGAACTGCGGCGTACCGTGTCGTTAGATCGACCGCCCAGCATCTTTCCAGTAGGGCTCGCGCAACTCTCGTTTCAAGATTTTCCCCGAGGCGTTGCGAGGTAATGCGTCTACGAATTCGATAGTTGCCGGCTTCTTGTAACTCGCGAGTCGCTGTCGACAGAACTCGATGACCTCGTCACCGGTCAATGTCTCGCCGGGTCGGGTCACAACGATTGCGTGGACGTTCTCTCCCCAGTGATCGTCAGGAACGCCAATCACCGCAGCTTCGAGGACTCGTGGATGCTCACAGAGTGCGAGTTCGATTTCGGTCGGATAAATATTCTCGCCCCCTCGGATGATCATGTCTTTCTTTCGGTCGACGAGGTAGAGGTACCCGTCTTCATCGACAGTCGCCATATCGCCTGCGTGCAACCATCCATCACGTAGGGTCTCCGCAGTTGCCTCGGGTTTCCCCCAGTACTCGCGCATATTTGCTGGTCCGCGCGAGATGATTTCACCAGTCTCTCCTGGGCTGACCGACATACCATCCTCATTGATCACACGTACTTCGGTGAATGCGGTTGGCCGGCCGATTGACGAAAGCCGTCTCGTTTGAGCATCGGTTCCGCCGACGATGTGATCTTCGGCCGGCAAGATTGCTTGCATCCCACCTTCAGTGCCCGCTCCAAAGAGCTGCACGAATGAGCACCCAAACACGTCAATCGCAGCACGCAACTGCGCTTGTGGCATTGGAGCAGCGCCGTATTCGATGAGCCGAAGCTTCGAAAAGTCGAGCGATGAAATCTCTGGTACCTGCAATACGGCATTGATCATCGATGGCACGAAGAATGCCGATGTGACGCCTAAATCCTGCAGTGCATATGCCGCACATTCTGCGTCGAATTGTCGATGCCGCAGAACTGTTCCACCCTTGACGAGCACTGAGTAATCAAGTTGGGACCCCGCAACATGAAAGAAGGGTGCATTGTTGAATGAGATATCGCTTGCGAAACGTCCGCTCTCCACGAGTCCGATAGCGGTTCGCGAACTCAGGGTGTAATGGGTAAGGACGGCACCTTTCGGTAACCCGGTCGTACCACTCGAGTACTGAATCTGAACGACATCGTCCGGACGCAACTCGACCGACGGATACGTCGCCGCACCTCGGCTCACAACGTCGTCATGAGCCAACACATCGTCTGATGCTGCGCCAAAAACCACGATATGGCCAACCGATGTGACCTTCTGTCGAACGGCACGCGCGATCTGAAGGTAGTCAGGGTCGACCGCGAGCAGCACCGGGTCAGAGTCACTCAGCAAGTACCCAACCTCTTCTTCGCGAAGGCGATAGTTCAGAGGAACATACACGCCCCCCGCGCGACAGATCGCAAGAGCAGTTTCGATGTGCTCAATCGAGTCGGTTGCCATAACAGCGAATCGGTCGCCGTGTTGCAGCCCAAGCTCTCGATACGCGTTTGCGAGTCGATTGATTCGCTCATCAAGTTCTTCGTAACTCACCGTCCACCGGTCGCTGATGATTGCGGGTTTCGGCCCGAATACTCGGGCGACCTCGTGGACAAGTGTGGTAATCGGGATCATGACGCTGCTCCTCTTCGTTGCGACCCAATGACCTCAGCCACCATGTGGGCGGGGTTCACGTGGAAGTCCGAGCACTCGCTCCCCCACGATGTTCCGTTGAATTTCGTCTGTGCCACCGGCAATTGACAGCCCAGGCACCGACAGTGCGATCTGTGCCGGTAGACCATCAAAAGTGTCCTCGCCCCCAATAAGTTGCCCGTGTGGGCCGAGTACGGTGAGCGCAAGGTCACGCCAGTCACGCATCAGTTGTGTTGCCGCAAGCTTGCCGAGCGATACCTCAGCACCAACCTCAGGTGCCTGCGCGAACCGTTGGCTCATCCAACTTGAGGTCTTGATGCCGGTGTAGATCTGTACTGCGCGGTCTCGGATACGAGGGTCGGATTGTTTGCCGTTTGCAGCGATCACCGAGCACAACAACTCCCACGCTTCGAGGCCTCCAGGCATGAACCCTTCTGAGCCGTCAGGGATCTCACCGGATGCATACCGACCAGCTGCGATTGTCAAGTCGAGATCGGTTTGAATACCCGGTTCTGCATCAGCATCAAGTGACTCTCGCTCGTAACTCAGGGTGCGCAATGCAACCGGCCAACCCTTCCCCTCTTCACCAATGAGGTTGGTGTGCACTGTTGTTGCATCATCGATGAAGACTTCATTGAACTCAGCCGAGCCATTCATCTGCACGAGCGGCTTTGGTTGAATGCCGTCCTGACGCATGTCGATGCCGAAGAATGACAACCCGCTGTGCTTGGGTGCCGACTGGTCAGTTCGCGCAACAAGAATGGCCCACCTCGCGTAATGGCCACCCGAAGTCCACACCTTTTGGCCATTAACCCGCCACACATCGCCATCACGTACGGCCGTGGTTCGAGCGCCTGCAAGGTCTGAACCGGCATCTGGCTCAGAGAAGAGTTGGCACCAAATTTCGGATCCGTCAACAATCCCAGGAAGCCACTGTTGGCGTTGCTCATCAGTGCCCATCTCAACAAGCAACGGTGCAACCATCATCGTTGCAATGCCATGAGGGGGCCCGAACGCCCCAACACGTTGTAGTTCTTGCCGAACGATTCTTCGAGATTCGCTCGGTAAACCTTTGCCAAACCACCGCTCAGGGAAGTCAGGAAAGCCCCATCCTGACTGAGCAAGGTTGCTCCACCACTCTCCTAACGGCTGTTGAGGGTCCCACTGTGCCTCAAGCCAACTTCGCACCTCGCCTCTGATGCTGTCGAGCATCGATGCCGCGCTGTCACTCATCGTCAAGGCCCGCTGCTTCACGTGCATACCCTTTTGCGCGTTCCATATCGAAATGCCTTCGGGTCACAATGCGCTGAGCGTAAAGCCCGCCACCAGACTGGAGGTTGGTCACAAGGTGCCAGCCTCCATATGCATCGGCTGTCGCATCTCGAATGGCGTGAAAGAGTCGAATGCGATCCTCTGCCGACACATCACCTGATGCCGTCATGTACTTCTCGACATAACCGCGTGTCTCAGCATTTTCGAGATCACCAATTGTCGGAGCGGTGAGAATGGCACCTCCCCCAATGTCATGAAGATGGCGCACCATCACCCCGAATTGCGCCGCTCCCTGATATTTGGCCGCGTTGGTGAATAACTCGTCAGGGTAAAAGAAGCCCTCGTCAGTCGACCGAGCATTCGCAATCGCTGCCTCAAGACCAGCGCGCAGCAGCGTTGCGTGAATCGACATTTCATCGATCTTTTCTCGAATATGTGAGACACCGCCAAGCCCGTTCGCCTCTGCGATGAGTTGAGCGAAACCCACGAGTTCATCAGCTTGACGCACCATAAACGTGAGACCGCCCAATCGTTCCCATAAACCGAGCGAGTGAGCGAAGACCGCCGCCATCGACACTTCACCATCGAGAAACACCCGGTCGTACGGCACGAAAACGTCGTCGTAGACCACCAGCGCGTCGGGCATACTTGCCAGACGGCTGATCGGAAAATGTCGATTGTCATCATCGGCTGGGTGGAATGTCGTGTTGATCGTTCGAACACCGGGAGCATTCGCCGGCACTGCGCAGACGATTGCGTAGTCCTCTTCGCCGGGCTTCATTGCCTTCGTTGGCATCACAAGATGCTCGTGGCAGAGCGCTGCCGCCGTGATGTGAAGTTTTGCTCCGCGGATCACGACACCATCGCTACGGCGCTCAACAACACGAACATAGGAGTCTGGATCGCGCTGCTTCCCCGGTGGCAGCGAGCGGTCACCTTTCGCATCGGTGATGCATTCGGCAATGCGAATATCTCGGGCAATCGCATCATCGACATAGGCCTGAATTCGTTCCCGGTACACCGGGTCGAGACCTGCGAGCTTCGGTGACGCAGTGAGCAAGGTCATGAGCGACTGATAGGTCACGCTGATTGCCATGTCCATACCGGTCAACACATCGGTGCGGGAACGCATCTCTTCGACCGAGCGCGGTGCAAAGATGTACGGGTTCACCGCATCGTCAGCATCGGAGTAACAGTTGTCGTAGCCCTCCGCAATCGCTTGTGCAGGAACCGCGAACGCTGGTTCGGCAAGAAGATCGTCAACCCGTCGACCGTGTAAATAGGTCGTACGACCATCGTTCAACGAATCGTGATATTGCTGTCCTGTCAACATCGTTTCCCCCCAGATCAGACGACTGTTGATCCGAACTTATGAGAAGAGGATTCAGATGTTCGAAGTGGAGGGCTCGATCAAGAGCCTGCTGATTTATTCGACGCGCAAACCTGAAATCGCCCGAGCGATAACCAGTTGCTGAATCTCACTCGTTCCCTCAAAGATGGTGTGAATCTTTGCGTCTCGATGCCAACGCTCCACCGGGTACTCCCGGGTGTAGCCATAGCCACCGAGAATCTGAATGGCTTCTTCAGTTACTCGAACTGCGACCTCCGAGGCCTTCCACTTGCTCATCGAGCCTTCGGCGTTGGTGAATCCACCGTTGCGAGCAAGCCACGCCGCACGCCAAATCAGCAGACGACTCGCATCGATCTCGGTGATCATGTTTGCCAACTTGAATGCAATCGCCTGGTTCATGATGATCGGCTTACCGAAGGCATGGCGTTCTTTCGCGTACTCGAGCGAATACTCATACGCAGCTCGAGCAATACCAAGTGCCTGTGCCCCCACCGTCGGGCGCGTTGCTTCAAACGTCTTCATTGCCGGCTGCGGCGCACCAGACTTGCCAGCCTCTCGAGCACGAGCCAGTTTGGCGTCGAGTTTTTCTTTGCCGCCGAGCAAGCATGACCCTGGAACACGCACATCATCGAGCACTACTTCTGCGGTGTGCGATGCACGGATGCCATGCTTCATGTACTTCTGACCCTGCGAGAGGCCCTTCGTGTTCGGAGGAATCACAAACGACGCTTGGCCACGTCCCTTCAACTCTGGGTCGACTGCAGCGACGACGACGTGCACATCGGCGATACCACCGTTTGTGATCCATGCTTTCGTACCGTTGAGCACCCATTCGTCATTCGCTTCGTCGTACACCGCACGTGTGCGAAGGTTCGACACGTCACTGCCGGCGTCTGGCTCGCTCACACAGAACGCTCCGAGCTTCACATCATTCGCATCGCCGTAACACTGCGGTACCCACTCCATCGTCTGCTCAGGCGTGCCATTACCTGCGATGCCTGCTGCGGCGAGGCCACTTCCCATGATCGCCATGCCAAGGCCGGCGTCACCCCAGAACAGTTCTTCAACCGCAACTGGCAACGTAAGACCGGTGCGATCTTGACCAGCGTTCATCAAGAACTCCCAGCCGTAGAGCCCAATCTTTGCCGCCTCCTGCACTACCGGATACGGGAACTCTTCGCGCTCGTCCCATTCGGCGGCAGCTGGACGCATGACGTCTTCGGCGAATCCGTGTGTCCAGTCTTTAATCTGTTGCTGGTCATCGTTGAGGGCCATAGAAAATTCGCTCATACCCATAAGTTACCCGTGGGTAACACGATCTGCACGATGGTAAGAGCGACGAACAGACTGGCGTCTCACATTGCCTGCAGGACTTCCTGCCTAACTCAGAAATTTTCCAGCCGACGCACCGGATATTCACTCAACACTTGGATCTAAGTTAGGGTGAAATTATGTCCAGCACATTGGAGTCACACTACGGAAGCGACGGGATAGTCGATCGTATTCTTGCTGCTTTAGCCGACGCTGGAACCGATGAAAGCTCTCTGACCCCGGATTCTTTTGCCGGAGCCGACGAGTTTCATATTGGTGGAAGAAGGGGAAGTGAAATCGTTGCTGACCTTCTAGAGATCGAACAGGGCGGCAAGATAATCGACCTCGGGTCTGGCATCGGAGGACCCGCCCGTTTTCTCGCACGCGCTAAAGGTGTTCACGTGACGGGAGTAGATCTAACCCCAGAATTTGTTGAAGCAGCTTCAGTATTGACTGAACTTGTCGGCATGTCTAACAAAGTTGACTTTCACTTGGGTTCAGCGACAGATATCCCCTTCGGCGATGATTCTTTCGATGCAGCGACCATGATCCATGTAGGAATGAACATCGCTGAGAAGGTTGTCATGATGAGCGAAATGGCCCGCGTAACTCGAGCGGGTGGCACGGTGCTGATCTATGACGTCATGCAAGTAGGAAGTGGATCTATCTCATATCCGATGCCATGGTCCTCTAGTCCGGAATTTAGTTTTTTAGATACGCAAGAAACATACGTACATGCAGCCTCCGAAGCTGGACTGGATCTCGTTTCTGTTCATGATCACGGTGAAATGGCAAAGTCGTTCTTTAATGACGCCCCTTCCAACCCACCAGCGGTGAATTTAGGTCATCTAATGGGAATGGAAATGCCAACAATGTTCGCCAATGCGAGGGAAGCAGTGAATGCTGGGATTATTAGCCCTATCATCCTGACTTTTGAAGCTTAGACAGAGGATCTAACTCCTTCGGACAGACCTTTAGTCAACCTTTTTATCGGGGGGTCGTTGGCGAGACTCTCAGCAAAGTAGAGGGTCTCGTTGCCATACAAGTTCGCCTGTAGAGCGTTTAAATTGGCGGTGGGCTGAGCTGGGGGTTGTACCATTTCCACCAACTACCCGGACACAGATTACGAGTTCCCTGATCCGAAGAAGATGAGATCAGCGACGAACCGTTGTACCGTCTCGAGTGGTCTCCACCTGCCAACCGGCCGCTTGCAAGTCGGCACGAATTGCATCAGCGGTGTCGTAGTCTTTCGCTGCCCGAGCAGCATCAAGTGCAGCTGCCTGAGCGAGCACATCAGCCGGCACCGCAACTTGTTCGACAAGCCGCAACCCAACCGCCCCGCACATTTCGCGAACCGCGCTCGTCAACCCAGCCGCAATCGACTCGTCGCCGCTATCGAGCGCTGAGTTTGCTTGTCGCACCGTGTCAAACAACAGTGCCATCGCTTTGGGTGTATCGAGATCGTCATCCATCGCCGCCCTAAACGCAGCAACCGTCTCAGCATCAGCCTCTGCCCCACCAAGTGACGCCGTGCGCGCCACAAAACTATCGAGACCCGCAAGCGAACGACCAGCCGCCTCCAAGCCGTCGGCAGAGATACCGACCGGGCTTCGGTAGTGCGATTGCAGCAACACCATTCGATAGGCGCGCGGGTCGTACACCTCGATGAGGTCGAGCAGATTCGACACATTGCCGAGAGACTTCGACATCTTCTCGCCCTCTGCATCGACAACGAATCCGTTATGCATCCAATGGCGAGCGAATTCCCGGCCAAGTGCCACCGCCTGCGCTCGCTCGTTTTCGTGATGCGGAAAGCGAAGATCTTGACCACCGCAATGCAGGTCAAATCCATCGCCGAGCAAACCAAGACTCATCACCACACACTCGCTATGCCAGCCTGGACGACCGGCCCCCCACGGCGACTCCCAAGCGGGTTCACCAGGCTTTGCGAGTTTCCAGAGAGCAAAATCTGCAGGGTGACGCTTTTCTCCGGCGCCGAACACCTCACGCTCACCCCCGCCAGCCATCATGTCGTCGAGCGACTGATGGGCAAGCAGTCCGTAACCCTCAACTGATTCGACAGAGAGATACACCCCATCAGAGGTCGCGTACGCGGCTTCCGACGACACCAGCGTCGAAATCATCTCGACCATTTCGTCGACCCACTCGGTCGCATGGGGCACATCGGTTGGTCGAAGAACGTCAATACCCTCCATCGCGCGAAACCAAATGTTCTCGCACTTCGTCGTGATATCGGACCACTCCCGGCCCTCGCGTTCAGCCCGGTCGATGATCTTGTCGTCGATATCGGTGATGTTCGACACCAAACGCACGTCGATACCTGACCACTCGAGGTACCGGCGCAAAATGTCATAGACAAGCGTTGCTCGACCGTGTCCAAGATGCGGCGGCCCGTAGACCGTTGGACCACACAGATAGATGCTGATCCGCCCTGGTTCGCGCATTGCGAGCTCTCGAACCTGCCTTGTCGCCGTGTCATAAAGGTGCAGCACCAGTCCGAGGCTATTGCCGACGGCCTAGCCTTGATACTCATGGCGAACGTCCCGGAGAAACCAACCCTCGACGGAATTGAACAGCAGTGGTCTGCGGCATGGGACAAAGAAGGCATTTACTCCTTCGACCGAACAGCATCGCGAGCCGATGTCTTCTCGATTGATACTCCGCCGCCAACGGTTTCAGGGTCACTTCATATGGGTCACGTATTTTCGTACACCCACACGGACGCAATCGCACGATTCCACCGAATGAACGGGAAATCGGTGTTCTATCCAATGGGATGGGATGACAACGGCCTTCCCACCGAGCGACGAGTACAAAATTACTTCGGCGTCCGATGCGACCCCTCTCAACCCTACGAAGGCGATTTCGAACCCCCCTTCCGCGGTGACCCACCCAAAGACCATCGGGCAATCCCCATCTCTCGACCCAACTTCCTTGAACTCTGCGACGAACTCGTCGCTCTCGATGAGCAAGTCTTCGAAGACCTCTTCCGTCGCCTCGGGCTCTCCGTCGACTGGTCACTTCTTTACGCAACGATCGATGAGCGTTCGCGCCGTGTCAGCCAACGAGCGTTCCTCCGCAACCTTGCTCGAGGCGAGGCCTACAGTGCCGAAGCACCAACACTGTGGGATGTTGACTTCCAGACCGCCGTCGCTCAGGCAGAAATGGAAGATCGCGACCGCCCCGGGGCGTACCACAAACTTGCATTCCATCGCACTGACGGTTCGGGCGACATCCTCATCGATACGACGCGCCCAGAACTTCTCGCTGCGTGCGTTGCCCTCGTCGCTCACCCAGACGACGAGCGCTATCAGCCGATGTTCGGATCTACGGTCTCAACGCCGCTCTACGGCGTCGAAGTTCCCGTCGTTGCCCACCCGCTTGCCCAACCCGACAAAGGCACCGGCATCGCAATGATCTGTACCTTCGGTGACCTCACCGACGTCATTTGGTGGCGCGAACTGCAACTGCCCACACGAGCCATCATTGGCCGTAACGGCCGCATCATCGCCGAACCACCAACAGGTGTAAACACTGATGCCTACGCAGAAATAGCGGGCCTAAACGTCAAGCAAGCTCAACGCAAAGTTGTTGAGATGCTGACCGAGTCTCAAGAACTCATTGGCGAGCCTCGACCACTCGAACACCCAGTGAAATTCTATGAACGCGGTGAACGTCCCCTCGAAATTGTCACCAGTCGCCAATGGTACATCTCTAACGGAGGCCGTGACACCGACACCCGGCATGCGCTCGTCAATCGGGGTCACGAGCTCACCTGGCACCCTGACCACATGCGTCACCGGTACGAAAATTGGGTTGAAGGACTCAATGGTGACTGGCTTGTCAGCCGTCAACGGTTCTTTGGTGTGCCACTACCAATCTGGTATCCGCTCGATGCCGATGGAGAGCCAGACCATGACAATCCGATACTCCCGAACGAGTCAGACCTACCCATCGACCCCTCGACCGATACTCCTGACAGCTACTCAGCAGATCAACGCGATGTACCCGATGGGTTTACGGGCGATCCCGACGTTCTCGATACCTGGGCAACGAGCTCGTTAAGCCCACATATTGCCTCGAAGTGGGAAGAGAGCGACACTCTTTTCAGCCAGGTCTTTCCGATGGACATGCGACCGCAGGGTCATGACATCATCCGCACCTGGCTGTTCTCCTCAATGGTTCGTTCACATCACGAGCACCAAGAAATTCCGTGGCAGCATGCAGCGCTCTCCGGTTGGATACTCGACCCAGATCGCAAGAAGATGTCGAAGTCGAAAGGCAATGTCGTCACGCCGATGGCGTTATTCGAGTCGTACGGCACCGATGCCGTTCGCTACTGGGCGGCATCAGCTCGACCCGGAGTTGATACCGCATTCAGCGAAGATCAAATGAAGGTGGGCCGCAAACTCGCGAACAAACTGTTGAACATCACAAGGTTCGTCCACGGATTCGGAAACGCCCCGACCAACGATGTTGCACTGAACGCCGTCGATGCGTCGATGCTTAGCCGTCTTGACGCCGTCATCGCCGAAGCGACAGCAGCGTTCGAAGAATTCGACTATGCCCGAGCGCTTGAGCGCACCGAATCATTCTTCTGGTGGTTCTGCGATGACTACGTCGAACTTGTGAAGTCACGCGCCTACGACACCGAGCATGAGCACCAAAGTTCTGCGCTCTCCGCGCTACATACCGCTGTCACCACCTTGCAACGACTGTTCGCACCACTCATTCCGTTTGCGACAGAAGAAGCATGGCGGTGGGATAACGAGACCAGCATCCACATCTCATCGTGGCCGACCACCACGAACGTCAACGGAGACTCAGAACTTCTCAGCCCAACTCTCGATGCACTCGCCCAGGTTCGCAGGGCAAAGACAGAGGCCAAGGTGAGTCAACGTGCCGTCGTCGAATCGGTTACCGTCTCGGTGCCATCTGGGCAACGAGCCGCACTCGATGCCGGTATCGACGACCTCTGTCGGGCAGGATCAATAGAGACGATCACCGTCAATGACACCGACGGTGATGCCCTGACATGTGACGTCACACTCGCACCACAAGAATGATCTCTAGATGACCCAATCGACTACTGCGCCCCGCACATGGCCTCAGCGCCTCACCATCGTCGCAGCAGTAGTTGTTTCCTTGGTGTGTGTCATCGTTGCGGTGGCGCTCATCGGTGGACGTCTCGTGCTCGGTCAACGTCAACTCGTGGTCATCGAACCCGTTTCTGACGCACCACTGACAGCGGCTGCCGGCCCCGTCGAACGCCTGATCGAAATCGGTAGTGACGATGAAGAGAGCATCAAGGTCGAAGACGTTATTGAGGTCACTGTCGGCGATATCGAACCCGGTGCTCGAAACTTCCTTCTTGTCGGCACCGACAACAACGCATGCATCGACCCCGACTCGAGATACGCCCCTTTTCTGCTCGGGCGCGCCGACTTTGGTGAGCGAGCCGATGTCATTCAGATGTGGAGAGTAAACACCGAAACTGGGGCCATTGCCGCACTGTCATTTCCCCGCGATCTTTATGTTCGTCTCGACGGGGGGCGCCGTGGCCGAATCAACAACGCATTCGATACCGATGACCCGAACGGCTTAATTTCGACGATCCGATCAAACTTTGGAATCGAGACCGACCACTACGTTCAGATCGACTTCTGCGCATTCAAAAATCTCGTCGACTCTGTCGATGGCGTTGGGATCCCGTTTGAGTCGCCAGTGCGCGACCGTGGCACCGGTCTCGCAATCTCATCGGCAGGGTGCAGCACGCTCAATGGTGACGATGCGCTTGCCTATGTGCGCTCCCGGAAACTTGAATTTGAACGTCCTGCGGGAAGCGATAACTGGGTCATTGACCCTTCGAGCGACTGGGGTCGCATCGCTCGTCAGCAAGATTTCATTAAGCGGACACTTGCCAAGGTGGTCAATTCTGGACTCACCTCGCCATCGGTTGCGAGCGCCCTCATCGAGACAAATGCTGATCAGGTTGTGACCGACAGCGAACTTTCAGTGTCGACAATGCTTGGCTTCGCAAATATCCTCCGCTCGGTCGACACTGCAAATGCACGCTCCTATCAAATCGCTGCCGCCGGCCGAATTGTGAGCGGCGAATCGGTACTCATTCCGACGCTTCGAAATAGCGAAATGCGGGCGATTCTCGACATCTTCCAGGGTGATTCTTTGATCGAGGGAACGTCGATCACTCTCAATGACATTGCGACCACGACCACAACGACGACCACAATCGTGACCGCTGACGAAGCGCAAGAGCAAGAAGCGCAAGAAGAGCAAGCGTCTGTGGTCGGTGCCGCCGGTCAGTCGACGCCCCTCATCGTCGGTCTCGTCCAGCAAGACACACCCGACGACAACACCTTGGGATGGGTACCTGACCCGAACGTTATTTGCGACTGAGAACTTCGTCGAGTGCTCTCGCAACATCGTGCGGGCCTTCAACGCCCACCAGAGTGGCTCCGGTGACATCTGCAAACCGCTGAGCATCGGCGATGTCATCTGCCGGCGACACGATGACTAATTCTTCAAGTGACTGTGCGAACGGGACCGACTTATCGATTGCCCGATCGCGACAGTCAGACAGCAACACCGTGAGATGACGACCACATCGAGCCGCTTCGTGTTCGGTGATTGCCGCTCGAAGACCATCAGACACGTTCGTAGTTCCATGCCCCTTGAGAGACAGCACCGCGTCGACAACGCCATCGGTTGAAGCGTGGGCAGATGTCACCATTGATCTCACCACCTCTGCCGTTCCTGAAAACGCAATGACCGCATGAAATGCAGGGGCCCGAAGAGCGACTGCGGCCGCTGCAAGAGCCGCCGATGCCAACGCCTCTCCTTTCATCGATCCCGAACGATCGATCACTAAACACACCGCAGTATCAGGTCGCTCCCAGTCGATGACGCGCAGCGTGTCAGCGTTCACGAGCGAGCCGCCAGATTCAGCCAGCGACTCAACTGCAGCATCGACATCGAGATCACCACCATCTCGAAGTGGAAGCGAACGGAGACGACCAACCTTTCCTTGCGCTGCGCGTCCACGTCGCGCAATATCGATAACGATTCGCTCAGCGACACGTCGGGCTTTTGCGCGAAGTTCAGGATCAACTGCATCACCGAGTGTGACGAGAAGGGATACAGCTTCATCAGGACTGTCTGCGAGCAACCGATCCATTACGTGCTCGTCAAGTTCGCCAACCTCAGGAGAGATCTCATCGAAATGTTCGATCGCTGTCATCTGTTGCCGAGAGACCATTGTGCGGGGAGCGACTCCTCCCGGAGAGCCAGACGGCGGAGGGGTTAGATCGCCCGACTCGTCGTGGCCGGGCTCGCCACTTTTCCCTCCGAAGGCGCGGGCTCCTCATCGCTCGGTCGACAAAAAATAGATCTCCACAGATCGGTGATGATCTCTTCAGATGTGCGAGACACGCCTTCTCGCACTCTCACCCGTCCCGAGAGCGCAACAAGAGCAGCGTCGAGAGTGACCTCATCATCATCGACCGAAAACGATCGCAATTCAGCCAGCTCTCGAGCCACGGCACACAGGTCAATCGCACCCCTAATCGACGAACCTGTTCGAAGATCAGGGTGCTCACGGGTGGCACGAACGATCTCAACCGCTGCTGATTGCACACGGGTAGGAACGTCATCATGCTGAGACTTAACGACCGACCGTTCATCTTCTGCCGACTGATAACCCATGCCGACCCTGCAGACACGGTCGTACACCGCACCCGCAATGCGGGCGGTTCCGACCGCATCAAATGGGTTCATCGCCGCAACCAGACGAAAGCCCTCTTGTGCTTCAACCCTCCCGAGCCGTGGCACGTGCACCTCCCGCTCGCTCATCACGGTGACAAGAGCATTCAGGGTTTCCTCCGGCACGCGATTGATCTCTTCGACGTACAGCAGTGAGCCGTTCCGAAGGGCTCGCACCAGCGGGCCGTCGACGAAAATGTCGGGTGAATACCCCTCAGCCAGCACCAACGCCGGGTCGAAATGACCGATTAAGCGGGCAGGCGTAAGTTCGGCTGTTCCCTCGACAAACTCAAAGCCCAATCCCACCGCAGACGCAACCCCTCGAAGAAGAGTCGACTTGCCGGTTCCTGGCGGCCCTTCCAGCAACACGTGCCGGTCAGCCGCAAGCGCAGCGACTACCAATTCAGCTTCGCGACGGCGTCCGACCACCTCAGCAGAGAGCTGGTCGACGACCAGTCGAGAAGTCACCATGTCACAGGTTGTTTCAGTCGTAGATGATGACGCCGCGAATGTTCTCGCCATTACGCATTGCCTCATACCCCTCATTGATCTGATCGAGGGTGTAGGTCTGCGTCACGAGCTCATCAAGTTTCAACTGGCCCTGCGTGTACAGCTCCATAAGCTTTGGAATGTCGGTTCTGATATTGGCTGAACCAAACAGCGACCCGACAATCTCTTTTTCAAAGAGGGTGAGGAACGCTCCAGGAATCGAGATGGATTGCTCGTGGGTCGGATGAATGTTGGTGACGACGGTTCGTGACTTCTTCGCACTCAACCAGAACGCTTCGCCGAGCACGCTTCCATCGCCAACGCCCATCGTCATGATGACCTTGTCGAAACCGCGTCCCCACGTTGACTCACCAAGGTTCTCAAGGGCTTCTGCAACCGACGCATAGGTATGGGTCGCACCGAACTCCATTGCCATCTCACGCTTGAATTCCACCGGATCGATCGCAGTAATCGAACGAGCTCCTGCGAGCTTCGCACCCTGAATCGCATTGGAGCCAATACCGCCACAACCAACAACCGCAACAAAGTCGCCCGGCTTGATGTCAGCCGCGTACACGGCTGATCCCCAACCGGTCACCACGCCACATCCGAGCAAACATGCCTTGTCGAGCGGCCAATCTTTTTCGATCTTCACGCAGCTCGCCTCGTTGACCACCGTGTGCTCCGCGAAGGTGCCGAGCAAACACATCAGTGTGAGGTCTTTCCCGTCGAGCGTGTGATGTCGGGCGGTGCCATCGGAAATCTGCATGCCTCGCGCAAACTCGGTGCCGCCAACATCACACAGGTTTGAGTGTCCTTCGGAGCATGGCCCGCATCGTCCGCATGCCGGGATAAACCCAAAGACGACATGGTCGCCCGGTTCAAGCCACGTCACACCTTCGCCAACTTCAACAACGACTCCGGCACCTTCGTGGCCACCAATGATCGGCATTCCGGCAGTTGCCCCCGCCAGATCGCCGGTTACAAGGTGTTCATCGGAATGGCACATTCCTGAGGCGGCAAGCTTCACGAGAACCTCGCCGGCTTTTGGTGGATCTAGTTCTATCTCTTCGATGCTCCATGGTGCGTGAAGCTCGTGCAAAACCGCTGCTCGTGTCCTCATGTTGATTACCCCCTAGATGTGGCGCCACGACATGGCATGTTCCGTTCCTGAAGAGTAGTAGTCCTTTGCGCCGAGAGCCATAGCCGGGTCACGACGATGTACCATCTCGGTATGGACACAACCCAGCCTCAGATCACCGAAGAACGTTCAGAAGACGTTTCAGACGCCGAAGCTGTTGCCGAAGAGCTCGAACTCGTCGAGGAAATTTCCATCGACGGCATGTGCGGCGTCTACTGAAATTCACCTCGCCGTGCTCGATTCGCCTCTCAAGTTGCACCCCTCGGTCGCCTTGCGCCCCGAGCCGTTTGGCGCACTGGCATACCACTACGACAACCGACGACTGATCTTCTTGAAACACCCGACGATCGTTGATGTCGTAAAAGACCTTGAGCAGCATCCCGATCTGCAGTCGACCCTCTCGGCTCACGGCATCGATGAGCAACAGTGGGATAACTACGACAAAGCCATCTGCTCGCTGATCGAATCAGACGTTGTGGTGGCACGATGACCGCTCTGACCGAGCGCATGAAAGACGGGCTTGACGCCCCGATCTGCATCACTTGGGAATTGACCTATTCCTGCAACCTCTCCTGCGTTCACTGCCTTTCATCATCAGGCCGGCGTGACCCGAAAGAACTCACCACCGAAGAAGCCTTCCGAGTTGTCGACGAACTGCGCGACATGCAGGTGTTCTACGTCAATATCGGCGGCGGTGAACCAATGATTCGCCGAGACTTCTTCGACATCGTAGAGTACGCAACCTCAAGCGGCGTTGGTGTGAAGTTTTCAACGAACGGCACATACATCGACGCAGCAACGGCGCAACGGCTCGCAGGAATGGATTATCTCGACATTCAGATCAGCCTCGATGGTGCCGACGCAGCGACGAATGATGCGATTCGAGGCGAGGGCTCCTACGACACTGCAATGACTGCGATGCGTCACCTCAAAGATGCAGGTTTTGGTGAATTCAAAATCTCTGTCGTCATCACCCGACACAACATTGCACAGCTCGATGAGTTCAAAGCGATCGCTGACGAGTTCGGTGCCCAACTTCGGATTACCCGGCTTCGGCCTTCCGGTCGCGCTGTCGATACCTGGGAAGAGCTTCACCCAACCCTTGACCAGCAGCGCACCCTGCACCAGTGGCTGCTCGGTCACGGTGAGAATGTGTTGACCGGTGACTCGTTCTTCCACCTCAACGCCCTCGGCGAGAGTCTGCCAGGCCTCAATCTCTGTGGAGCCGGCCGAGTCGTGTGCTTGATCGATCCGATTGGTGATGTCTACGCGTGCCCGTTCGTTATCCATGATGAATTCCTTGCGGGCAACGTCCGCAATGACGGTGGGTTCGCAGCGGTGTGGCGAACGAGCGACTGCTTCGCTGAATTGCGAGGACCTCAATCGGCTGGTGCCTGTGCCTCATGTGGCTCGTGGGATGCCTGTCAAGGCGGATGCATGGCAGCAAAATTTTTTACGGGTCTGCCCCTCGATGGCCCTGACCCTGAATGCGTTGGTGGTGACGGTGAGTACGCACTGGCGTCTGCTGGTGCGATCCCTCGACCGAGCGGTGACCACTCGAAACCGGTTGCGGTTCAGCTTGGTCGACGTAGCAACGTATGACTTGGGCGCTGATCATTGCCGCCGCATATGTCGTCGGCATGTTCCCGAGCGCGATCCTCGTTGCTCGAGCCGCCGGTATTGACATCACGTCGGTTGGCTCCGGAAACCCAGGCGCAGCGAACATCACTCGGAGCCTCGGCTGGAAACGTGGTGCCTGGGTCTTTGTGCTCGATGCGGCAAAAGGTGCAGCCGCAGTGGGAGCCGGCCTCGCAATCGATGGTCGGCCACTCGCCTATCTTGCAGGCGCAGCGGCAATTCTCGGACATTGCTATCCGGCCACTCGAGGCTTCAACGGCGGAAAAGGCGTCGCAACGGGTGGTGGCGCATTTGCAGTGTTAACCCCGCTCGTGTTCGTGATACTCGTGCCGACATGGGTCGTCATATCAAAGGCAACGAAAACAGCCGCTCTCGCTTCGCTGATCGTGCTGTGCGCAATTCCGGTTGGAGTCTGGGTGACAGGCCGCGATCTCTGGGAGGTACCAGCCTCGATCGGTATCGCCCTCCTTATCGCTCTTCGTCACGCAAGCAATATTCGGCGGATGCGAAGCGGCTCTGAACTCAGCCTGTGATCGACTACAGCTGAAGTTCTCGAAGCAGTTCAGAGAAGTCGTAACCATCGAGACTTGGCAAATGGCGATCGACGACATCGTGGAGCAGTTGTTGCCATATGTCATGTCGGAAAAAGAAGCGACCCTCGCGCACGACGTAGTTCAACAAGAAGAATCGGTACGCCTCTTTTAAGAACAAGACTTCTTCTGGGCTCAACGGGAACACCGAGTGGTATGCCCGAAGGAATTGTCGGAACCGAGGTTCGAACATGGTGTGGGCACCATAGGTAAATGTTGAACGGTCGCCGGTTCGAGATGACACGCGTGAGAGGAAATAGAAATCGAGGAGCCGCGTTTCGTAGCGGAACCAGTCGTAGTCCCATCGACTAAACAAACGAAACCGACCAGAATCAGAGAAGTCAACAGAGAAGTTTCCGAGGTTCCAGTCGATGAGCACCGGTTGTTTTGCCCAGTAGTCGTAACCCGACTCATGTACTGCCATCAGAAATCGATGCGTGTGTCGACGAACAAGATCGATCCTCGAGGGGTCAAGACTGAGTTCGTCTGCCGCTCGCCTGCTGGCAGTCAGGTCGTATAACGCAATCGCATCCGATGTGACAGTTTTTGATGTGGGTGGCACGAGGCGAGCAACGCCAGCGGTCGCCCGATGGAACCTTGCCACCTCTTCTCCAAAGTTGGTGACCTGTTCGGGAGCAAGAATCGCTGGCAGGTGATCCCGCACTTCGACCTCACGGTAAAAGGCGACCCACACATCGCCGTCGTACCACACGTAGGGTCGTCCGTCGGCGGTGAGTGTGCTGGCCATGAACTGCTCATATGGCCCCCCGTCGAGCAGCCGAGACGTTCGATGCAGGCGATCGTGATCTTCGGCAAAAAGGAAGAACGACCCATAATTTGAGGATTTTGCAATGATTGTTCCGCCATCATCGAGCTGCAGCCGGTACACACGGTTTGTTGACACCATCGCCGACAATTCACCAAGGTCGATGATCTTGCGACCATCGCCATACTCGCTCCACGCCTGCGAAACCGACTGGCGATGCCGCTCGTCGGAAATATCGACAGTCACGTTGCCGTCCTGAGGCGAAGACTGTTTGACACAACAAAGACACTAGATAAGACCATCGCCAGACCAGCGACAAGTGGGGAAAGTTGTCCTGACATGGCAAGGGGGACGGCAGCAACGTTGTAACCGAACGCCCACAACAGATTCACCTTGATCGTTCGAAGTGTGCGACGAGACAGTTCAATCGCGTCAACCACCGATGTGAGATCGTTGCGCATGAGTGTGAGATCACTGGCGTGAACGGCGACATCTGAACCCGCTCCCATCGAGATTCCAAGATCAGCCGCAGCGAGCGCGGCCGCATCATTCACGCCATCTCCCACCATCGCGACCTGTCGACCTTCCGTCTGCAGATCGCTAATGAGTGACAACTTCCCTGAGGGGCTGAGCTCTGCGTACACGTCTTCAGAATCGATACCGATCTCGTGGGCGATGACGTCTGCGACCGCACGACGGTCACCCGTTGCCATCAGAGGTCGAATTCCAAGGGCTTTCATTTCTGCGATCGCCTCTGCGCTCGATGGTTTCGCTCGATCGGCAACGAAGATTGTTCCCACCAGTGTCCCATCGACGACCACATCAACGCCGGTCTCTGCGCGTCTCGATGGATCTGCCGAGGTGCATACCTCAACAATGACGCCTTCTACTGCACCTCGCACGCCAAACCCGGGAATGTTGACCGCATCAACCGCCACCGGGAGCTCACTTTCGATCTCCTGCAGAGCCGCATCAACGATTGCTCGGGCGATCGGATGTTGGTGCGATGCTTCGACGGCCGCGGCATGGTGAAGCACGTCGTCACGCGACCAGCCACCAATGCCGGTGACCGACGTGACCCACATCTGCCCGGTCGTAATCGTGCCAGTCTTGTCGAGAACCAGTGTCTCGACCGTGCGCGTTTGTTCAAGAATGTGAGGTCCGCTGATCAAGATGCCTGCTCGCGCTCCTCGACTGGTCCCCACGAACAACGCCATTGGAGTTGCGAGTCCAAGGGCGCACGGGCACGCAATGATCAACACCGCAAGACCGGTCGAAAACGCATCTTCAGTTGACGAGCCAAACAGCAGCCATGCGATCGTCGTCACCACCGATAACGCCACAATGACCGGTACAAATACCGCCGACACCCGGTCAGCAATTCGTTGAACGGGAGCAGTACCTGACTGGGCATTCATGACGAGTCGTGCGATTGCAGCGACGTGGGTATCTCGGCCGATCTTCGTCGCCCGAACGACAAGGACACCGTCACCGTTTATCGCCGTTCCAACAACATCGGAGCCCGGTTCGACCTCAACGGGCACGCTTTCACCGGTGAGCATCGACATATCGACCGAAGATGATCCCTCAACGACGACTCCGTCAGTTGCGATTCGATTGCCAGGAGCGACGACAAATACGTCATCAACCTGCAGAGCATCATGCTCAACAATGCTTGTTGTTCCATCTGCTCGACGTAACTCGACAGTGTCACCAGCCGTTTCCAGCAGAGCATTCACCGCATCACCAATACGCCGTTTTGACCGATGCTCGAACCACCTGCCCGCAAGCACGATCGCAACCGTTGTTGACGCCACCTCGAAGTACAGGTGGTCTCCCCCACCGGTAAACGACATCGTCATCGACATTCCGATATCACCCGCAGATGTTGCAAGCAATGCCCACACCGACCATGCCAACGAAGCAAGCACGCCAATGGAAATGAGTGTGTCCATGGTGGTTTCGCCGTGACGAAGATTCAGCACCATCGAACGGTGAAATGGGAAGCCTGACCAGAGAGCGACCGGGAGCGTGAGCCCGAGGGTGAACCATTGCCAGCCGTCAAACTGCAGGGCACTCACCATCGACATCAACAGCACGGGGATACCGAGTGCGATCGCAACAACAAGTCGGCGTTCGAGATCGACAGAGCGTTCACGCTGTTCACGGCCAACTCCCTCAGGTGTGCTCGCCTCGTAACCGGTGTGTTCGATTGTCGAGATAAGCGACGCAACGTCGATCGTGTCGGTAGCGGTTACCCATGCTCGCTCAGCGGCATAATTTACTGAGGCTTCGACGCCATCAATTCGGTTGAGTCGCCGCTCGATGCGAGATGCGCAGGCTGCGCACGTCATTCCGCCGATGACGAGTTCGACGGTGACTTCAGGCGACGTCGAATCCAGCTTCATCAATCGCTGCGACAACTGCTCCATGATCAACCCCTGAACCGGTGACCGTGACCAACTTTGTTGCAAGGTCAACCACTACCGACGACACACCGGCAACCTCTGATACCTCCTTTTGGATTGCGGCCTCGCAGTGACCACATGTCATTTCAGGAACAGAGAGTTCGAGTTGAGTACTACCCACGGCCTACACGTTATGCCATCGCTCAGCGATGCACCACCGGAGGTATCTAGCGCTTACCCGTCGAGCTCAGATGCCGCTTCGCAGGGTCGTAAGTGCGCCGACTGCAAGCTCTTCAACCGCATCACGGAAACCGTTGAGAATCTCTTCGTCGACGTCGTCTCCCATTGCTCCATGGAGGTACCTGGCGTACACACCTTCAGAAATGACCGCCAGCCTGAACGCCGAAAAGGCGACGTAATAGGGAATATTGCTCACATCGCGACCGGTTCGGGCCGCGTATCGCTCAACCAACTGCTGATACGAGGGAAATCCTCCAGCACCTGTTGGGTCGTTCGAGCGTTGACCATTGCCGTCGGGATCTGCCCAATACACGCCGAGGTATCCAAGGTCAGCCAGCGGGTCACCGAGGGTGCAGAGCTCCCAGTCGAGCACTGCGGCAATACGGTTGCTATCGAGGTTGGTGAGGCAGTTTCCAAGTCGGTAATCGCCGTGAGCGATTGAAACCGAATGCTGCTGAGGAATTGATGCGGCCAACAGATGGGCAACCTCATCGATTGCGAGAAGATCTCGGGTTCGAGAATCAGCCCACTGACGCGTCCAACGTTTCACTTGTCGCTCGACATAGCCCTCACGACGAGCAAGATCCCCAAGCCCAACAGCGTCGACATCAACCGCATGCAGATCAGCGAGAACATCGACAAGATCAAATGCAACCGCCTTGCGCTGCTCGATCGAAAGCTCGGCTCCTTTCTCAGGACTGTCGAGCACGATGCCATCAACGAAATCCATCACATAAAACGGAGCCTGATTTACTGAATCGTCTGAGCACAATCCCAAGGTTTTCGGCACTGGCACATCGGTTGTTCCGACGGCTGAAATGATCTTGTGCTCGCGGGCCATATCGTGAGCGGTCGCAAGGACATGACCGAGAGGTGGACGGCGAAGCACAAACCGGCGCCCGTGCCGATCGGTCACCATGTAGGTGAGATTTGAACGACCGCCTTCGATGAGCGAGAAGTCGTACGGCCCCTCAATTTCTTCGATGTGCACATCGAGCCAAGCGGTTACCGGCTCGCTATCTATCCCTGGGGTCGACATACCGCATGAAACTACTTCGGCACCGATGTGCTCGGTTAGCCGGGCCGGCCAACGTCAACGACTTTGCTCCAGTTCACACTGGTGATGCTGACGTTTTTTCCGAGGGCGGGGGCGTGCACCATCTGACCGTCACCAAGGTAAACACCAACATGGCTGATCGGGTTGTAATAAAAGATCAGGTCGCCGGCCTTAGCCTCGGTCGTGGGTACCGATGGCAGCGCATTCGACTGCAGACGAGAGTTTCTCGGCAACACCACACCTGCCTGGGCCCATGCGTAATGGGTCAGGCCCGAACAGTCGAATGAAACTCCGGGAAGCGACGTCGCATACCGATATGGCACACCGATCTGACTGAGAGCAGCCTTTACTGCGACCCCTGCCATCCCTGAGGGAGCCGGATAGTTCGCAATGAGATCATCGGTGGCAGAGCTCGACCCACCTCCCGCTGAAGACCCTGACCCTCCAGAGTTCCCAGCATTCGCTTCCGCCTGTAAACGCTGGTATTCAGCGAGTGCAGCCGCTGCTCTTCGCTCTTCTTCGGCGCGAATCAATGCTCCCAGTTTTTGTTCAGCAGACTTTCGCGCCGATTCGTATTGAGTAGTCGACGACTCAACTTCATCCAACATGCCGGTAATCCGAGCAGCGAGATCTTCTGATTCTTTGCGAAGCCGGTTGAGTTCAATCTGTTCGAGTTCAAGTTCGCGAATTGCCGCCTGAAGGTCATCGGTCGTACCGGCACCGACGCGAAGCGCAACTCGAGATAGCTGATCACGTGTTAAGACGTCGCTGTATGCCGCTGCATTCGACAGCAATGGGCCCAGCACATCTGAACCCGAGCGAGTAAAAGCCCGAACCGCAACGGTCGAAAGATCACTCTGCAATTCGCCAAGTTCGGCTTGTCGGAGGGCAACTCGGCCTTTCGCGAGTTCGATGTCGTCACCGAGCAGCCGTTGTTCATCCATCGCGACTGCGTAATCCTCGATAAGGATGTCAGCCCGTTCGTGAAGGCGCTCAAGTTCATCGACAATTCGTCGAACTTCTTGCTCCTGTTGATCGACCGATTGAGCATGAGCGGCATGCGGCAATACGGGAACCACTGTCAGCACGAAAGCCGCGAGGCCGATTGCAGATCGGCGACGTTGAGGGCGAACATCGCGGGCAGAAACCATGAGATCTCAAGCGTACCGTATGTTACGAAATGATGTCGATCAGGTCGACGGCCCGGCCGTCACTCCCATTCGATGGTGCCGGGGGGCTTTGACGTGATGTCATACGCCACCCGATTAATGCCCGGCACCTCGTTGATAATCCGCTGTGACATCCGCTCCAGAAGGTCATATGGGAGACGCGCCCAATCTGCGGTCATCGCATCGTCACTGGTGACCGCCCGAATGATGATCGGGTGTCCGTAGGTCCGCTCATCACCCATCACGCCAACCGATCGGATATCAGGAAGAACAGCAAACGCCTGCCAAATCTCGCGTTCGAGCCCAGCGAGCGCGATCTCTTCGCGCACAATGGCGTCAGCCTCCTGCAATACCGCCACCCGCTCGGGCGTGACTTCTCCGATAATGCGCACGCCAAGCCCCGGGCCTGGGAAGGGCTGGCGCCACACCATTTCATCGGGAAGACCAAGTTCGGTTCCGAGTGCCCGAACTTCGTCTTTGAAGAGCTCTCGCAACGGCTCGACAAGTTCAAGGGTCATATCTTCTGGAAGACCGCCAACATTGTGATGGCTCTTAATGACCTCTGCGGTGCCGTCGACCCCTCCGCTTTCGATGAGATCTGGATACAAGGTTCCTTGAACTAGGAACTTTGCTTCCGACAAGCCTCCGGTGTGCTCTTCAAAAATACGGATGAAGAGCTCGCCAATCGCTTTACGTTTTGCCTCGGGCTCAGATATCCCTTCGAGGCGTTCAAAAAACCGTTGCCCTGCGTCAACATGAATGAGTTCGATACCCATGTTGCGCCGGAATGTCTCGACCACCTGTTCGCTCTCGCCTTTGCGCATGAGACCGGTGTCGACGTAGACGCAGGTCAATTGAGCACCAATCGCTCGATGAACAAGTGCAGCCGCGACCGAAGAGTCAACGCCTCCAGAAAGCCCGCAAATGACCCGAGCGTCACCGACTTGTTCTTTGATGAGACCCACCTGCACATCAACAACAGACGACATCTTCCATTCAGGGTCACAGCCAGCAAGTTGATGTAGAAACTGGCTGAGAACTGCCATGCCGTGAGGCGAGTGCACCACCTCGGGGTGGAACTGCACACCCCAGATCTTTCGAGGGGTGCTTTCAAGCACTGCAACCGGAGCGTCAGGGGTGCTTGCGGTTGCAACGAAACCGTCCGGGACATCTGTGATGGCATCAAAGTGACTCATCCACACGTCATGAACGGTCGGCATGTCATCGGTAAGGAGATCAGATGCCCCAGTGCAGGTCATCTCCGCGCGACCGTACTCACCTCGCATACCTCGGCCCACTGCACCACCGAGCTGCGAGGCGATGAGTTGTGCGCCATAACAAATACCGAGAATGGGAATCCCAAGGTCATATATCGCAGGGTCAAGAGAGGGAGCGCCATCAACGTGCACGCTCTTCGGTCCACCAGAAAGAATGATTCCTGCCGGCTGTGCAGCAGCGACCTCGTCTGCAGAAATGCGATGTGGAACGATTCGCGAATACACCTGCAATTCTCGAACGCGGCGAGCGATGAGTTGTGCGTACTGAGCCCCGAAGTCGACGACGAGAACTTCTTGACGAGTCGACGAGTCGTTTGACGGAAGGGCGGGCGTCACCCAACCGATGGTAGACATTCAATGTGGTCATTCAACGCTCCGCACACGATCATCGTCGAGAAATTTCTCGACGTCTCGCCCTCGCTGCCGCTACTGCTATTGCCGCTATCACCTTTATCACAATGGGTACCGGGGCGGTATCAGCTGAAGACGGCACCGACATCGGTGACGCCAACACACCAACCGTGACCTACAACGACTTCATTCCTGAAGAACGTGACCTCAGCGACTGCATCAGCGCGATTCCAAAACCAGGCTGCGGAAGTGAAGCGAAAGGCGGCTGGCGCCAAATGCTCGTCTTCGGTCTCGTGATCAGCGGCGTTGGTTTCATCGGCTGGCGAATCGTTGCTGGAGCGCGAAAGAATCAACCGGTCTCGTCGCTTCAGACCGACGGCGAATAAAGCCGAACGAGTAGGTCGACCAACATTCGGCCGGTTGCACCCCACACCGTTTCATCAGCCAACTCAAAGAAGTGCAGGAGTCGATCGGTGGGCGAACTCCCCCATAACTCGCCGTGATAGGTGCCAGTCGCCGTGAGTTCAGCGAGCGGTACCCACATCACCTTGTCGGCTTCCATTGTCTGTGGAGTGAGCGGCACCGGAGCATCGAGTAAGCCGACCTTTGGAATGATGTAGCTCATACTCACCACCGTGTTCACATGGGAAAGTTCACCGACGATCGTCACCAACGATGGGTGGAGACCTACCTCTTCATGAGCTTCCCGTAAGGCGGTCTGCGTGGCGGTTTCTCCTGGGTCCATCCGACCACCCGGAAACGAGATCTCACCTTTGTGTTGGCGGAGCTGCTGAGAGCGCCGTGTCAACAAGACTTCAACCCCTTGCGCACCAGGAGCGAGTGCGACAAGAACAGCAGCGTGACGAGCGCCGTCGAATGCTGGCTGAATTGGTAAACCCTCGGTATCGACAACCTCGGTTATCTGTTGTGTGGAGATGATCGCTTCAGCATCAACGTTCCAGGGCGGGCTCATCACCCGATTCCACACCGTCGGACGCGGAACGACCTGCTGTCCCCCCCGAGGCGCTGGTTCACTCACTCGTTGAGGTTCCTGGCACCCATCCGGATTGAACAAGTTCGTTGAGCACTTCAGCCATGCCAGCAGTCTTCAGGTTTGCAAGCACCTTGCCAGGGAGCTGCTCGCCGCGCTCCCACTCGTCCCATGCGGTCTGCAACTTGTTGAGATCAGGGGCTGGACGTTCAAATGCCATGCACACATTCTACGGACGGATTGATTGAGCGTCGCTTTCAACAGGAACCGAAAAACAATGGAGCCCGGGCATATGCCCGGGCTCCATCAAACGACTCGGGGTCGTATGGGCGTCACATCATGCCGCCCATACCTCCCATTGGGTCCATGCCGCCACCCATTGCTGGGGCAGGCTCTGGCTTGTCGGCAACGACACACTCGGTCGTGAGAACAAGCGCAGCGATCGATGCAGCATTTTGCAGGGCTGCACGAGTCACCTTGGCGGGGTCGATAATGCCAGCCTTGACGAGGTCGGTGATCTCGCCTGTGGCTGCGTTAAGGCCAACGGCCCCAGACTCAGCCTCAATGGCCTGAACCATGACTGAGCCCTCAAGACCAGCGTTCATCGCAATGTTGCGAGCTGGTGCCACGAGTGACTCATAGACCAAGCGTGCGCCGGTCTGCTCGTCGCCTTCGAGACCAGAAACAACATCGGCAACTGATGCGCGGGCACGAACGAGAGCGGTACCGCCACCGGCGACGACACCCTCTTCGATTGCTGCACGTGTTGCTGACACTGCGTCTTCGATGCGGTGCTTCTTCTCTTTGAGTTCGACCTCGGTGGCTGCGCCAACCTTGATCACGGCAACGCCACCAGCGAGCTTTGCGAGGCGCTCTTGGAGCTTCTCACGGTCCCAGTCGGAGTCGGTGTTGTCGATCTCAGCCTTGATCTGGTTGATGCGGCCGACAACATCTTCACCTGACCCGCCACCGTCAACGATGGTGGTTGCATCCTTGGTGATGATGACGCGCTTTGCGGTTCCGAGCAGGTCGAGCGTGGTGTTCTCCAACTTGAGGCCAACATCTTCGCTGATGACCTGACCGCCGGTGAGCACTGCCATGTCTTGGAGCATTGCCTTGCGGCGATCGCCAAAGCCAGGAGCCTTGACCGATGTCGAAGCAAAGGTGCCACGGATCTTGTTGACGACGAGGGTTGCAAGTGCTTCACCTTCGATGTCTTCGGCGATGATCACGAGCGGCTTACCGGTCTTCATGACGCCCTCGAGGACGGGAAGGAGCGACTGAACCGTTGAGATCTTGCCCTGGTTGAGGAGGATGTAGGGCTCCTCAAGGACTGCCTCTTGACGATCGGTGTCGGTTACGAAGTATGGCGACAAGTAGCCCTTGTCAAACTGCATACCCTCGGTGAACTCGAGTTCGGTGCCAAAAGTGTTCGACTCTTCAACGGTGACAACACCGTCTTTGCCGACCTTGTCGATCGCCTCGGCGATGACCTCGCCGATCGAGCTATCTGCAGCCGAAATGGTTGCAACGTTGGCGATGTCTGACTTATCGTCAACATCTTTCGCCTGAGCGAGAATCGAATCAACGGCTACCTTGACAGCTTGCTCGATGCCCTTCTTCACGCCCATTGGATTGGCGCCAGCGGCGACATTCTTCATACCGACCTGCACCATTGACTGTGCGAGCACGGTTGCGGTAGTGGTTCCGTCACCGGCGACATCATTGGTCTTGGTCGCAACTTCCTTCACGAGCTGGGCGCCCATATTCTCGAACTCGTCTTCGAGTTCGATTTCTTTTGCGATCGAGACACCGTCGTTGGTGATCGTCGGTGCACCAAACTTCTTGTCAAGCACGACGTTGCGGCCCTTGGGCCCGAGGGTCACTTTGACCGCATCGGCGAGCTTGTTGACGCCAGCCTCAAGGGACTTACGGGCGTCATCATCAAACTTCAGAATCTTTGCCATGTTGTTACCTCACTTCTCCACAATTGCGAGTACGTCGCGGCCCGAAAGAACGAGCAAATCATCACCATCGACGGCGACTTCAGTTCCGCCGTACTTTGAGTAAAGGACAACGTCACCAACGTTGATGCCAAGCGGAATCAATTCACCGCTGGCCTCGGCGCGCTTTCCAGGGCCTACAGCGAGAACGGTGCCCTGCTGTGGCTTTTCCTTTGCCGTATCGGGAATTACGAGTCCTGACGCGGTCTGCGTCTCGGCCTCATTCGGCTTGACGACAATGCGGTCATCGAGCGGCTGTAAATTCATGTTGCAAGCCTCCATGGCGTGAACAGGGGTTGATGTAATAGCGCCAATTACTTCGTTAGCACTCATAATTGACGAGTGCTAAGGCTACGGTGCAACTGACTAATTAGCAACCGGCATTAGGGAGTGCTAAAGCGTTGAGCGAGCAGTTCCTGCCGCGTTCACACCAGCTTTTCGCAGTAACTCGATGGTTTCCGCAAGAGGAAGCCCAACGACATTTGACACGCTGCCCGAAATCGAGGTGACAAACGCTGCGGCCCGACTTTGAATGCCATATGCCCCGGCCTTATCGAGGGGTTCGCCGGTGCGGACATACCAGTCGATTTCGTCAGTACCTAGAGACCTAAACGTCACCGCAGTTGACACGACCACCGTGTCGACAAGGTCACCATGGGCCACACAGACCGCAGTATGGGTGAAGTGCTCCCGACCTGACAGCGACCGCAGCATCGAGGCTGCTTCGGCGGCGTCAACCGGTTTCGCAAGAATCTCTCCATCGCGATCAACTGTCGTATCGGCGGCCAGAACGACCGCACTCGGATACGACTCGCGCACCGTCTGTGCCTTCAACGTGGCGACACGAGCGACATAGGCCTTGGCATCTTCACCGACCATCGACGATTCGTCAACGTCAGCTGGCACCACTATGAAGTCAACATCAAGATCGCTCAACAGTGATTTCCGGCGCGGTGAACCCGACGCAAGAACAAGTTCAGCCACCCGAAATCGCCATCTCTTGGGCGTCATCAGGAATCGTCATATCGCTATCTGCATCGTCAGCGGTGAGAAAGCCCTCGGGCAACGCAACTTTGATGGGGCCATTCGTGTGACCGCGTCGAATCCGCGCCCCTCCCTCAACGATCTGGGCTGACCGGTCGAGTTCAGCGAGCAACTGCTCGAGCTCAGCAATGGTCGCCACCATCGAAAAGCGACGCCGCACCTCAGGGCCAACCGGATACCCGGTGAGATACCACGAGGCATGCTTGCGAAAATCTCGCATCGCGAAATTCTCACCATCGAGCCGCTTGCCCTTCTTCATCACCACATCGGCCGAATAATGATCAACAAGGGCTCGGGCATGCGACAGCATTCCATCGGCAACCTCACCGAGTGTGCGAGGCGCTGGAACCTCTCGGCCTACAAATGCATCGACCAAATCAGAGAACAGCCACGGCCGACCGAGGCATCCACGGCCGATTACCACCCCATCGCACCCGGTCTGATTCATCATGTCGAGCGCATCTTGAGCTTCCCAAATGTCGCCATTGCCCAACACTGGAATGTTGTGGCCGGCGTCGACAACAAGCTGTTTGAGTTGCGTGATCGCGCCCCACCTTGCATCACCTGAATAGTGCTGCTCAACGGTTCGCGCGTGCATTGCTACCCACGCAGCTCCCTCGTCGGCACAAATCAGCGCAGCGTCTCGATCGGTTCGAAAGGCGTCGTCGAGACCCATCCTGAACTTCGCCGTCACCGGAATACCAAACGGTTCGGCGGCTTTCACCGCAGCACGAAAAATTGCTCGAAGTAACGCCGGTCGGGCGGGAACAGCAGCCCCACCGCCTTTTCGCGTCACCTTTGCCGCCGGGCAACCGAAGTTGAGGTCGACATGATCGACGAGCCCCTCTTCGCACACGATCGACACGGCATGCCCCAACTGAGCCGGATCACTGCCATAGATCTGCAGACTTCGCGGGTTCTCATCGGGAGCGAATGACATCATTCGCATCGTTTTGTCGTTTCGATGAACGATGGCAGCCGCCATCACCATCTCATTGACGTACACCAATCCGGGAGCGTGTTGACGACAAATCGAGCGAAAGGCGGCGTTGGTCACGCCCGCCATCGGCGCCAACACCACCGGTGCAGCCAGCGTGTGCTCACCGATCTTCATCGGGATTCGCTCAGCCATCGGCGATCCCCGCTTCCACGAGAGGCATCGACGGAAACGCTCCAATATCAAGACGGCTTGGGCCAAGGGCCCGCAGCCGATGCCAGCCCGCAGCCGCGATCATCGCAGCATTGTCCGTGCACATCTCGCGTCCAGGGAGAAATGCCCCAATACCGTCGGCCGCGCAGGCTGTTTGAAGATCAGACCGCAGTTGGGTGTTCGCAGCAACGCCGCCTCCAAGAACAACCCCGGTTGCTCCCACGTCACGAGCCGCCTTCATCGCTTTGTGGACCAACACATCGCTCACCGCTTGCTGGAACGATGCTGCGATGTCAACAGACGACACTTCCGGATGCTTGCGAACAAAGTTCACCACCGAAGTCTTCAGTCCGCTGAAACTGAAATTGAGACCGTCGTCCATCATCGCCCTTGGAAAATTCACTGCTCCCGGATCACCCTCGGTGGCCGCACGATCAATCGCTGGGCCACCCGGGTAGCCGAGTTCAAGATAACGGGCGACTTTGTCGAACGCCTCCCCAGCCGCATCATCAATCGTACGACCGAGCAGTCGGTAGTCGCCGTGCCCTTGCATCTCGACGAGCATGGTGTGGCCCCCTGATACGAGCAACACAACCAACGGAAACTCCAAGGTTGGGTCTTCAAGAAAGCTCGCGTAGAGATGGGCTTCAAGGTGGTTGACTCCGACAAACGGTGTGTTCCAGGCCAACGCAAGAGCCTTCGCCGACGACACTCCGACAAGCAACGCTCCAATGAGACCGGGGCCGACGGTGCACGCAATCGCGTCAATGCGGTGCTCGTCGATACCTGCGTCATCGATCGCCCGACGCACAACCGGGTTGATCGATTCGAGGTGGGCGCGGCTCGCCACCTCAGGAACGACACCACCGAACTCGGCATGTACATCAATTTGGCTCGACACCACCGACGACACCACGTCATCGCCGCCCATCACCACGGCTGCGGCAGTCTCGTCACAACTCGTCTCGATCCCGAGAATGACCGTATCTGGCCCAACGACAACGTCTGGTAGCGACATCACGCGCACCTCCCTGTCAGCCGATCTGCGCAACGGTCAAGATAGTCATGTTCGCCGAGTCGATGACACCACATCACTACGGCATCCTCGCCGTGCTCGTAATAGGCCTTTCGGTAACCGGCAGGTGCGAAGCCAAACCGCTGATACATGGCCTGCGCCGGCTCAGCCGACGCGCGAACCTCGAGAGTCCACGCCGTCGCTCGTTGTGCCCGCGCATGTTCCGCAAGTTTCATCATGAGTGCAGCACCAATGCCCTCACGGCGCACTGACTCACTCACCACAATGTTCGTCACGTGCGCTTCTCGGTCACCTGCAACCTCAACAACCCACAAACCGGCATATCCCACGATCGTCCGGCCACGGCGAGCGATGAGGTAGTGACGTCCTCCCCGACCGACCTGGGTAAGTTCGTCGAGGAACACCTGACGCGACCAGTGGCGGTCGTAGGTTGCGGCTTCAATCGCAAGCACTTGTCGCAAATGGCGGCGCTTCATCGCTTCGATCACGATTCCTCGCCGCATCATGACCTCACCTCGCGCGTGCTCCAATTGATCTGAGCATCGGGTTGGCGAAGGTACACCGGCTCAACCATCTGCTCTGCAACCGTCTCATCACGAATCGCCCGAAGAACTGCCTCACTTGCCAGTACCGATGCCGATGGGTGAACCGCAGCACCAATCGAACAACTAAATCCGGCCGTGATGTCATCGCCGTAGCGGTGGGCCCCATCGCCAACACACACGCTCGACTGGTCTCGCGCCATCAAATCTGAGACCAAATCGTCGACTGATCCGACGGTTGGTTGATGCAAGAGCTCAAGCCCTTGGTGAGTGCGCCGGTACATCGCCCAGAAGACTTCAGACTTTCGCGCATCAACAACAGGCACGATGATGTCGTCGGTGGTCGCCTCCGCTGCAGCCAAAACCTCAAGTGATGTCATCGGCACCATCGGAATATTGAGCGCCATCGCCAACGATTTTGCAGTTGCGATTCCGACCCTCATGCCAGTGAATAACCCCGGGCCGACATCAATTGCAATAGCTCCCACTTCAGAAAGTTCGATGTCGGCTCGTTCGCAAACGAACTGAACGCAGGGAACGATCGACTCTGCATGACGACGGCCTCGAGCAACTTCGACATTGGCTAACACCCCGTCTGACGCTGCAAGGGCGACGCCAACCGATTCGGTGGCACTTTCAATACCGAGAACGATCACGACCATGCCTCCAGAGCGGTTGACAGCATGTCGCGGCGACGGTCCCAACTTTGCCCCACCGTTTCAAGAGCGAATTCCCGGAGTTCACCTGCGTCATCATCGATGTCGACGTCGATATGGACTTCTAAATAGTCGACGATCTCATCTATTGCGGCCTCTCCCCATTCGATGAGTACGACACCGCTGAATTCCGCCAGTTCACTCAACGCAAGGTCAGCGACCTCTACCGTTCGATCAAGCCGATAAAGATCAGCGTGGTGCACGGTGAGATTGCCACAGTCGTAGGTGTTCACCAGCGTGAACGTGGGAGAGGTCATCGGTTCGGTAACGCCAAGGGCGGCACCAATGCCCTGGGCAAACACCGTTTTCCCAGAACCCATTTCGCCGGTCAACACGACGGTGTCGCCGCTTCGAACGACCCGCGCAAGAGCAGCCGCGAAGTCGCGCGTGTCGCTCGGGGATGTCGTTCGAAACCACATATTGGTAACGATGCTACGACTGCTCAGTCGGCAACCCCACTGCTCGTCGTGGAACCCGCCCACTGATCTGGCAGACGATCTCGTAACCAATCGTGCCCAGTCGTTCTGCCCACTCTTCGACCGCGAGTTGCTCGTTGCCTTGGCGGCCAATGAGTACGACCTCGTCTCCGATGTCAACCGGGTCATTCTCATCTTCGGGGCCGAGATCGACCACGAGTTGATCCATGGTCACCACGCCGACGACAGATCGACGGCGACCACCAATGAGCACCACCCCACCAACTTCAGACCATCGACGAGAGACTCCGTCGGCATACCCGACAGGAACGGTTGCGAGCCGTGTGCGTTGTGTCGTCTTGTATCGCCATCCGTACGAAACGCGCTCCCCCGCTTCCACCACTTTCACGTACGACACCCGAGCCCACCAGCGCAGCGCGGCCGAAAACACGTCTCGGTCGAGTGTGAGATCTGTGGACGGGTCAATGCCATACAGCGCGATACCCACTCGCACATAGGTCTGCCGACTGTCAGGCACCGACAGCGCCGCCGCAGAGTTCGCCATGTGAATCTCGGTGTCGGGTTCAACGAGTGAGGTCACCGACGCAAACTCGTCACTCTGCTGAGCAATTCCGGGATGACCAGGTATGTCAGCCGTCGCGAAATGTGTCGCCACACCGACAAGTTGAAGATTGGGGTGCTGCTGAATGCGTGCCATCAGCGCCTCGGCAGACGAAGGTTCTGCACCAACTCGGCGCATTCCGGTATCGATTTTGAGGTGAACTCCCGCAATCACTCCGAGTTGGTGTGCGACCGCTCCAAGTGCGTCGATCGACTCCGACCGATACACCATCACTTCGGCATTCGCAGCGAGAAGGCCCTCATATTGCTCGTGAGGCTGATCGCTCAACACCAAAATCCGCGACTCAATGCCGGCGCTACGTAACTCGGCCGCCTCTTGTACGAGCGCGACGGCGAGACCACTGGCGCCACCCGCAACAGCTGCCCGACTCACCGCTATCGCACCATGTCCATATCCATTCGCCTTCACCACTGCCCACACAGAACTTGGTGCACATCGTTCAACAAGGTGACGCATATTGCTCTCGATGGCGTTGCTGTCGACATCCACCCCCGACCATCGCTGCAACGAGAGATCTTCCTTCGTCACTCAGCAACCACCTGAGCGATCGCCACGCTGTCACCGTGGGACAGGCTGAGATGCCAACGCTCGACCCCTACTTCAGTTGCGAGTTCAAACGCTCTACCGACAACAAGCAACGATGGAGCACCACTCTCGGCCCTCGTCACCGACACGTCATGAAATCCGAACGCTCCAAGCCCAAGACCAAGGGCCTTCATCGACGCTTCTCGAGCAGCAAAACGAGCAGCAAGCCCGGGCACGTCATCAACACGGCCTGACAGCGAGTCGAGCTCGGCGTCGGTAAACAGCCGGGTTCGCATCGACGGTGTTCGAGCCAGCGAACGCCGAAATCGCTCGATGTCGACAACGTCAACGCCGACACCGATCATCACGACACCCAGTGATTCGCGGTCTCTGAAATCGGCAGAATAAGGAGGTCAGCAACCGACACTTCAGCGAGCTTTGCCTCGTCAAACGTGCCTTCGGTTTCCGTCACCCAGTCGACGAGACGTTCGTAGCGGTTGTCGTAGCCCTGCAAGAAGGTTCGGGCATCGTCAACCGAGACGTGATCGTGGAAGTCCACGTGCAACAGCATGAGGCCGGTGCACACACCCGCTTTCGTCTCGGGCACCAGAATGACCGTTCGGTCATCACGTCGTCCGCGGGCCACCAGGACGTCTCGCTGTTCAGCGACATACCGCTTTGTGCCGGTCAACGCTGGGTCGCCATCAACACGACTCGAGAGAGTTGTCGCAACACCATCGCGGTCTACGACCGAAATCGATTCACCAACGATGCCGTAACGCGTTGCACCCGTCACTTCAGCAACTGCTGCATCAAGTGCAGCGAGCACCTTGAGCGACCGATACGACACAACATCTCGTCCAGCCCCACGCGACATCACTGCCTGCACGAGGGCGTTGTCAACGAGGTCAGAATCACTACGAGAAATTCCGACGGTGACCGTCTTTGCCTGGTGCTTGATGGCATCAATCGGGCGAGTGAGTTCGTCGATCGCAGCAGAGAGTGCATCGACGACTTCAGCGATAACAAGTTCAGGAGTTCCGATATTGCCTGTTGCAATCGTGAAATCTTCAACGGGTCGACGCGACCGCACAAAGCCGATCGCAGAACTCACCCGAACTGCAGTTGAGGCTTCGAGGTGCCCGTCATAAATCTGTGCTCGCACACCCTCTTCAAAGTCACGGATGTGCACCTGAATATCTTCTGCGAGGTGAACGATCAGATCGTCAGCTGTTTCATCAGACTCGATCGATCGTTCGATGACATCTCGAGCTGCACGCAAAGGAAGCGCCGACCGATCGATCGCTCGCGCCGCTTCATAGCCGAAGAGGTGGCCCACCATGGCCGACAAAATGAACCCGAGCGCCGGGTCAACAACGGGCACCTCGATCACCATGCCTACCGAGAAGCGGGTTTGACCCTCATCGCAGACCACGATCGGGGTTGCCTTATGAGCGTTGAAGATTGCAGTTTCTTTGGCGACATCGTCTGCGGTCGAACCCTGGAGGCCGGCTGCGCACACAAAGATCAGGGGCTCGCTCGAAAGATCGATGTGTTTTTTATCTTCGGTGACATCTGCAGCGATCGACTTATAACAGAGCTCACTCAGTTTGATGCGAACCTCGTGAGCAGCGACAAGGTTGGGGCCGTTACCAACAACGGCCCAGTAACGCCTCGAAGGGGCACTCGCGGCGGCAATTTCGGCGATCGATGATCGAAGGCTCAGCACCTTCTCCATCGCTGAAGGCATCTCTTGTAGTGAGCGGATCAACCGCTCACGTCGGCGTTCACTTCCAATTCCAGCCAACGTAGCGATTTCGCACGCGAGCAGCGCTCCAGCCGCAACTTGTGCGTAAAACGCCTTCGTTGATGCAACACTCATTTCGACATCTCGGCCATCAGATGTGTACACCACTCCATCTGCTTTAACCGCAAGATCACTTCCGCGCCGGTTCACGATCGCAATAACCGGCGCTCCCCTAGACCGCAACAAGTCGACCGTCCTGTTGGTGTCGGTTGTCGTCCCACTTTGGCTGACAGCGACGATCAGCGTGTCTGACATATCGGCTCGAAGTTGGAAACCTGAGATTTCCGTCGCTGTCACGGCATCGATGTCAAGATCTCCTTCACATAGATCTCGAAGAATTGCGGCAACACCCTGACCGGCAACAGCCGCCGTACCTTGACCAATCACCCGAACATGGGAGATATGTCCCGCTGCGAGCCGCTCACGCACCGCTGTCGGCACCGAGCTCTCGGGAAGCTTGACGACACGAGTTCCGTCATGCTCATCGATTCGACCTCGGAGGGTTCGCCGAAATGATCGGGGTGATTCTTGAATTTCTTTCAGCAGATAGTGAGGCGCGTCCCCGCGGTCGATATCACGTGTCGTGACCTCTGCGCTCAGAACGTCATCATCTTGAATCGGCATCTCAGCACCGGAATACGCACGACGGTGCAGCCCATCGAGGCCGGCACGATTGAGATCGACGACGAGAATTTCGCCACCGGCTTCCCCATCAAGGCGCATGTATCGATCGGTCTCTTCGACAACGCCGTACGGTTCGCTTGCGATGATGTACCCGTCATCGGTAATCCCCACATAGACACCTTGGCCACTTCCGCGAAGCGCCAGCATGAGATGCTGTGGGCGATCAGCGGCGATCGCTCCGATGGCAACCGAGCCTTCGAATTCATTCACCGAACGTCTAAACGCTTCGACCGGGTCAAGGCCCTCGCCAATACGGCGGGAGGTCATCGTTGGAATCACCTTCGCATCGGTCGTGATCTGATGATGGATCTGTAGCCCAAAACGTCGGCTGAGATCTGCGTAATTGTCGACATCACCGTTCAACACCCCGGCCACATACGGGCCAGCAATCGCCTCGTGTTCTTCACTGTTCAACGGGTGCGCGTTTGCTTCCGAGATCACCCCGATGCTCGCCCACCTCGTATGGCCCAGCACCACTGTCACTGCGGTCGGCGATGACAGTACGGCTCGCAACAACCCATCGGAGCGAACCGCCTGCCGAATCGCGGCTGTGTTATCGCCAAGCTCACCGATCTCAGCCGCTGCTTTGTAGACAAACGACAACACTGGTCCACTTGTCGTATCGACCCATCGAACCGAACGTGAGCGAAAGAGGGCGTCATTCGACCGCTCGGAAAGTTGCTGAGCGACAAAAGGGTCGTCGACAGCAAGCCCGTGGTCACTCACCATGACATGAATTCCCGCCGAGTCACGACCCCGAACTTCAAGCCGATCAAGGGCAGAGAGCGCACGCTGTATCGAAAGATAACCATTGAGGGAATCTTCTGAAGCGCCGTCTGCCAGCGCGTGAACTTCTTGAGCGGTTCGGATGCGGTCGCGACCGATTGCCCATGACGCGTCACGAAGAGCGATCACGGCTGCATCATCGTCGCGTGTCCCAGATTCGACTTCCGC
>CBFHYI010000001.1:103757-117880 GCA_965660025.1 uncultured Ilumatobacteraceae bacterium
CGACAACTCAGCGGCTGTCGGCGGTGTGCGACCGTCACGACGACTGAGTACCGCAATAATCCCGCACATTTGATCAGCCTACTCGTCGCTGTCGTCGTCATTCATCGGCTCATATGAGCGTTCAATGGCATCGGCGAGCGTCGTAGCGATTCGTTCGGCGTCCGCCTGGAGGGCAGCTTCGACCATCACGCGAACGAGAGGTTCGGTACCGCTTGGCCTGATGAGAATTCTGCCGTCTTCACCGAGTTCGCCCTCAAGCTCTTGCCGAACCTCGCGAATGGCCTCATCTGGAACTTCACCACGTACCGGAACCGAAACGTTGATGAGTACCTGCGGATACGAGTTCATCGATGCAGATGACAGTTCGGCAAGTGACTGGCCCGAGCGTACAACAGCATCGAGCAACACAACTCCTGTCAGCATGCCGTCACCGGTCGTTGCGTGAGCCGGAATGATGATGTGGCCTGACTGTTCACCACCGAGGGAAAACCCGCCCTCGATCAATGCCTCAAGAACATGGCGATCACCCACTGGTGTTTCGATCACTTCGATGCCCGCAGTGTTCATCGCTCGACGAAAACCAAGGTTCGCCATGACCGTCACCACAACGGTGTTACCGGTGAGCATGCCTCGCGAGCGCATGTCGCTTGCGAGGATGGCAATGACTCGATCGCCGTCGACAACATTGCCGAGATGGTCAACAGCAATGAGCCGATCGGCATCACCATCGAGTGCAAGCCCGACATCAGCACCATAGGCAAGTACCGCCTCTTGCAGGCTTTGCGTGTGAGTCGCTCCACAGCCGTCGTTGATATTGGTGCCATTCGGGTCAGCGTGAATGACGATGACATCGGCACCGACCGAAGCAAAAACCTCGCCAGCGAGTTCAGAGGCAGCCCCATTTGCTGCGTCGACAACCACACGGATCCCTTGCAGCGATCGTTGTTCGATCGCACTGGTGATGCGCTCGAGATAGCGAACCCGTACGTCAGCCATCTCTCCGGTGGTCATGTTTCCCGAAGGCTTAGCAACCACGTCGGGGGCATCCTGCCGATTCCACTCAGCTTCAATCTGTGCCTCTGTCTCGGTTGAGAGTTTGGCCCCGCCGGGGCCGAACACCTTGATGCCGTTATCGAAGAACGGGTTGTGAGACGCCGAGATGACAACACCGACTGCGTTCCTTCTCGCCGATTCAGCGGCGACGACCGGAGTGGGCACCATTCCGAGCGACTCGACTTCCGCCCCGCCATTGATCAACCCTCGTGATACCGCAGTGATGAATGCAGGGGTCGACTCGCGGCTGTCGCCTCCGATGACCACAGGGGTTCCGAAAAACACACGAGCGATGGCCCGACCAAGGTCGGATGCCATCGCTTCGGTGAGTTCGCTGTGCGCCCTCCCGCGGACACCGTCGGTGCCAAAACGCATCGGGCTGCCTGATCAGCGCTTCGTGTACTGAGGAGCCTTGCGGGCCTTCTTGAGTCCGTACTTCTTCGACTCTTTCTTTCGTGAGTCTCGAGAGAGGAGACCAGCCCGCTTCAACGCTGGACGAGTTTCGGGATCAAGATCGACAAGTGAACGAGCGATCGCCATGCGAAGCGCGTCTGCCTGACCAGAAACACCGCCACCGTGAATCGATGCGTCAATGTCAAAGCGATCTTCGACATCGGCAACCCGGAGAGCTTCTGAAACGACCATGCGCTGTGCCGCGGTTGGGAAGTAAGCATCAAATGCACGACCGTTAATGGTCACGACACCTGAGCCTTCACGAAGCCGAGCTCGGGCGACGGCCTCTTTACGGCGGCCGGTTGTTTGCGTGAGAGGAGTGCTCATATCAATTGCCTCGAATCAATCAGCGGGCTGCGGCACCGGGCACCGCGAGCGGGGTTGGGGACTGTGCTTGGTGCGGATGATCTGGTCCGGCGTAGACCTTGAGTTTCGTCATCTGCTGACGACCAAGACGGCCCTTTGGCAACATGCCGCGGACACTACGACGCACTGCGTCCGCTGGTTTGCGATCGAGAAGTTCCGCGAACGACTCGCTCTTCAACCCACCCGGATATCCCGAGTGGCGGTAGATCATCTGACGGCTCTCTTTTCCGGAGGTCATCACGACTTTGTCGGCGTTCACGATGATGACGTGATCACCGGTGTCGATGTGTGGTGCAAAGATTGGCTTGTGCTTGCCGCGGAGCACACGGGCGACTTCGGTGCAGAGGCGACCGAGGATCATTCCCTCAGCGTCGACGATGTGCCACTCTCGGGTGATCTCACTCGCCTTAGGTGTATAGGTCTTCATTACGTCAATTTCCAGTCGTTTTAGCGATTTTCCGGTGGAGGTCAGGTCCACTGAACCCTATGAGGATACGGGTGTAGCGGGTAGTTCCCCAACACTCACTGCGCGGCGCCTCCACCGCGATCTCTCTCATAACCAACCTTCATGAGGACAAGGCCTTGTGGTGGGGCGACTCGTCCTGCGAGTTGGCGATCTTTCCCGTCCAAAATTGTGCTCATTTCATGTGATGAACGACGCCCTGAGCCGATATCAACCATCGTCCCCGCTAACGATCGAACCATCTGATGGCAGAACGCCATGCCGACGATGTCAAACATCACCAAGTGAGATGGGTCCCCTCTCGTCCAGCTTGCAGAGATCACCGTTCTCACGAGTGACAGTGGCGTGCCGTTTGGAGCGGGGTCTGGCGCTCGACAGAATGAGGAGAAGTCGTGTTGTCCCACAACAACCTGTGCGGCTTCGTTCATGAGATCGAGGTCGAGCGATTGGGCAACATGCCATGTGAGGTCGTGTAGGAGCGGATTGCCCTCTGGCCCATTCCACACGTGATAACGGTATGAACGAGAAGATGCCGAGAACCGTGCATTGAAATCGTCAGGTGCCCAGTCGCCTGACCGAACGGCGATGTCTGGGGCACACATGCGCGAAAGTCGATGAGCGAGATCTGATGGGTCAACCTCACGTGGCAGGTCACACGAAATCACTTGAGCGAGAGCATGAACACCGGCATCGGTGCGTCCCGCCAAAGTGAACTCGATCGGTTGCCCAAGGATCTGCTCGCACGCAGCACGAAGATCACCGATCACCGTGCGAACCCCCGGGCTTTCCGCAGCACCTCGAAAGGCGGTACCTCGGTAAGAAACGACAAACCGGGCCCGACGAAAGTCGGACCCGGTCGTCATCGTTCTAGGGGTGGTCAGACGAGCTCGATACGAGCCATGTCGGCGTTGTCGCCAGACCTGGTGCCGAGCTTCAGAATGCGGGTGTAGCCACCGTTGCGCTCGAGGTAGCGAGGCGCAACCTCATTCACGAGCTTGTGTGTCATCTCACGGTCACCGAGGTAACCCTGAATCTGACGAATGCGGTGCACGCGCATTGGGCTCTCATCTTGAGCCTTCTTGGCCTTCGTGATGAGTTTCTCTGCGATTGGACGCAGAGCTTTCGCCTTCGCCTCAGTGGTGGTGATGCCCTCAGCAGCAAAGAGCGATGAAGCAAGGTTGGCCATCATCAAACGCTGATGGGCCGCGTCGCCACCAAACCGGCGAGCACGTCGTGGGGTTCCAGGCATGTCAGTTCTCCGTTGTTGTCAAAAATCTCACGGGCGAAGAGAAAGCCCACGCTCATCGAGCTTTTCGATGACTTCGTCAAGGCTCTTCTGGCCAAAGTTGGTGATATTGAGAAGGTCGTCGTGGCTCTTCATGAGAAGTTCGCCAACAGTGTTGACCTGAGCCCGCTTCAAGCAGTTGCGAGGGCGCTCTGAAAGATCAAGGTCTTCGATTGGAAGATCAAGATCAGGCGATGAACTCGCGGTGTCAGGCTCTTCGGTAAGCGCAAGACCCTTTGGCTCATCGCTGAGTTCGGCGACGAGAGCGACAATCGTGCGGAGGGTCTCTCCAGCAGATGCCATTGCCTCGCTCGGCGATGTTGATCCGTCGGTGGTGACGTCAAGCACCAAACGGTCGTGATCGGTTGACTGGCCAACACGGGTTGGTTCAACAGCGAAGCTCACTCGACGAACGGGTGAGAAGATGGCATCGATCGGCATATTGCCGATCACCGGGGTTTCGACCTCGCGCTGGCTGCTTGCATAACCGTTACCGCGCTCAACGGTGAGGTCGATCGCAAGACGGGCTTTGCCGTTGAGGGTCGCGAGATGGAGATCACCGTTCAAGATTGATACGTCGGCGGGACAATCAATATCGCCGGCGGTCACCGAGCCGGGGCCCTTCGCGTCGAGACGGAGTGTGACTGCCTCTTCTGCGTCGGAACGAATCACGATGTCCTTGAGATTGAGGATGATGTCGGTGATATCTTCAATGACGCCGCTGATGGTGTCGAACTCGTGGAGCGCATCATCAAAACGAACCATGGTGATCGCTGCGCCCGGTACCGAGGACAGGAGGGTACGACGGAGCGAGTTTCCGAGTGTGTGGCCAAAGCCAGGCTCAAGTGGCTCGATAACGAACTGCTGGCGTTCGCCGTTGCCGTCGGAGACGACCTCGCCGAGTGCTTCCACTGAGGGACGTTGCATGACAAGCATGTCTGCCGGTTCCTTTCCTAGAACGATTACTTCGAGTAAAGCTCAACGATGAGCGATTCGCGGACGGGGACGTCAATGTGATCGCGCTGTGGCAGATCACGGACGGTAACTTCCTTGCCACCGTCACCGGCTTCTAGCCAGCCGACCAATGAGCGGTCGTTGGTGTCCATGTTGTGCTGGATCACGATCATCTGAGCAGCCTTTGGCGACAGCGTGACGACGTCACCCTTTCGCACCCGATACGACGGAATATCAACTCGACGGCCGTTGACCTGAATCAGACCGTGATTCACAAACTGACGGGCCTGAGGACGAGTTGATCCCCAGCCAGCACGAAAAGTGACATTGTCGAGACGTGACTCAAGAAGGATGAGAAGGTTCTCACCGGTTGGACCCTGAAGGCGACTTGCCTCGTTGTAGGTCTTCTTGAACTGCTTTTCGAGCACACCGTAGATGTACTTCGCCTTTTGCTTCTCCTGCATCTGGGCGAGGTACTCAGAACCTGCATTGCGACGACGAGTACGGCCGTGAACACCGGGTGGGAATGGCCGACGCTCCATTGCGCGACGACCTTTCTCGTTTTCGAAGACGTTGACGCCAAGGCGACGAGAGGTGCGGACTTTGGGGCCTGTGTAACGAGCCATCTCAGTTCCTCCGACGCTTCGGTGGACGACATCCGTTGTGCGGAATCGGGGTGACGTCTTTAATCGTCGTCACCTCAATGCCTGAGTTTTGCAATGAGCGAACCGCAGTGTCACGGCCCGAACCTGGGCCTTTGACTTCAACTTCAACGCGACGAACGCCGTGCTCCTGCGCTGCCTTCGCAGCGCGCTCCGCTGCAAGTTGAGCGGCGAATGGGGTGCTCTTCCGAGAACCTTTGAATCCAACGGCACCCGATGATGCCCAAGAGATGACGTTTCCATCAACATCGGTGATGGAAACGATGGTGTTGTTAAACGAGCTCTTTACGTGAGCAACGCCCACAGAAACGTTCTTGCGATCACGTTTGCGGGGCCGACGGCCACCTGGCTTTGTCTTAGCCATTACTACCTCACAGCCTTCTTCTTGTTGGCGACAGTGCGCTTCGGGCCCTTGCGGGTACGGGCGTTGGTGTGGGTGCGCTGCCCACGGACAGGAAGCCCCTTGCGGTGGCGAATACCTTGGTGACAACCAATTTCAATTTTGCGCTTGATGTCATTTTGAACGTCACGACGGAGGTCACCCTCAATCGTCAGGTTGGTATCAACCCATGAACGAATCTTGTTGACCTCATCTTCGGTGAGAGAGGACACTCGAGCGTTGAGATCAAGACCGTTATCTTCGCAAATGCGGATCGCTGTGGTGCGTCCGATTCCGTAGATGTAGGTCAGCGAAACTTCCAACCGCTTGTCGCGGGGAATATCGATACCGGCGATACGTGCCATCGTTTACTGCTCTCCGTTTATCTTTCAGCCTTGGCGCTGCTTATGGCGCGGGTTTTCACAGATCACTCGAATCCGGCCGTGACGACGAATCACACGACACTTCTCACACATCTTTTTGACGCTGGGTCGGACCTTCACTGCGTTCTTCTCTCACTTGTAGCGATACGTGATACGGCCTCGGGTGAGGTCGTACGGGGTGAGTTCCACTTGCACCTTGTCGCCAGGAAGAATTCGGATGTAGTGCATCCGCATCTTTCCTGAGATATGAGCCAACACTTTGTGGCCATTTTCTAACTCAACGCGGAACATCGCGTTGGGCAGCGACTCAAGAATCGTTCCTTCAAGGACGATTGCATCTTCTTTCGGTGAAGCCAGTGGATTCTCCTTAATTGTCGCGGTCTTGACCGCGGGGCGGACTACTGTACGTGTTGGCCGGTCTGGTCAACGTTTCGGCCTGCTCTCCGAGTGCACGGACACGGGCCGACGGACAATGCTATCGGCGTGAGACGACAACACCAATGGTGATCGCATCTCGTTCACCGCCGATTTTCTACGACATCGGTGAGGCGCTTGAACACATGATCTGGATGCCCGACTCCATTCACCACCGCTAACTGCCCACGCCCTCCGTAAAACTCGATGAGAGGAGTGGTCTGTGATTCGTAGAGATCTAAACGGCGATTCACTGCTTCGGGAGTGTCGTCGCCCCGTTGCGTGACGTCGCCGCCACACACATCGCAAATCCATGGTGACGGGTCATCACCTGAACTTGTGTAGTTCGTTCCGCAGTCTTGGCACACGCGCCGCGATGAAATGCGATCGAGCACGATCTCGCGGGGCACGTCGAGATCGATTACCGCATGAATGGGAAGCTCTTCAGTGATGCCGGCGAGGGCCTCAGCTTGGCCAACCGTCCGCGGGAACCCGTCGAGGATGTAGCCACGGCTCATCGCATCTGACTTAGCCAAACGCTCTTTCACAATGCCGACCATGGTCTTGTCATCGACAAGACCACCGGCGTCCATGATTTCGCCTGCAACGATGCCAAGCGGCGTGCGCTCACGAACCGCAGAACGCAACATGTCTCCGGTCGAAATGTGGGGCACGACAAAGTGCCGAGATAAGCGCACACATTGCGTGCCCTTACCAGCGCCTTGACGACCAAGGATGATGAGACGAGCTCCCGGCATGAATCGGGACCGCTTACTTGAGAAAGCCTTCGTAGTTTCGCAGCATCAATTGCGAGTCGATCTGACGCATGAGCTCAAGAGCCACACCAACAGAAATCAAGATGCTGGTTCCTGCGAATCCGAAGGTGCTCACATCAGCGGCCCACAACAAGATGTACGGAAGGATTGCGATACAAGCAATGAACACTGCGCCCGGCAAAGTAATGCGGTTCACCGCTTTTGCGAGATATTCCTCAGTCTGCGCACCTGGGCGGATACCCGGGATAAATCCGCCCTGACGGCGAATCTGATCGGCCTGTCGAACCGGGTCGAATGCGATTGAGTTATAGAAATAGGCGAACGCAATGATAAGCACCGCGAACAGCGAGATGTAGACGGCGTTCTGGCTGTTCAAGATGTACTGGTCGACATATCCCTGAATGCGTCCCCGCCAACTGTCAGCAGATGCATTGCCTAAGAAACTGACGAGAATTGCAGGGAGCAACAGCAGTGAGGAAGCGAAGATGATTGGGATCACACCCGATTGATTGACCTTCAACGGGATGTAGGTGTTTTGGCCACCCATCATTCGACGGCCAACGACCCGCTTTGCGAACTGCACCGGGATGCGACGCTGACCAAGTTCGACGTACACAACCGCAGCGATGATTCCAACTGACAACAGCACCATCATCACGAACCAGAACACTTTGTTTTGCAGCAAGATCGAATAGAAACCTGACGGAATGCCAGCAACAACAGATGCAAAGATCACCATCGACATGCCGTTGCCGATTCCGCGCTGGCTGATCAATTCGCCAAACCACATGAGAACCGCAGTACCGACGACCAGCGTCGGGATGATGAGATAGCCGCGGGGCCAGATGCCGTCGGGAAGCAGCGGAACAGACGGTGCTTGAACGGCGGAATAGAACGCTCCCCCGCCACCATTTCCAAACAAGAACACGAGCACGGTCGCTTGCAGAAGAGCGAGTGTGACCGTCACGTAGCGGGTGTACTGCGTGATCTTTCGCTGACCGACCGCTCCCTGCTGCTGCAATTCTTCGAGCTTTGGAATCACCACACCGAGAATCTGCATAATGATGCTCGCCGTGATGTACGGCATGATTCCCAGCGCAAAAACCGAGAAACTTTCGAAGGCTCCACCAGAGAACAAGTTGAAGAGACCGAGTGCACCGTCTTGAGCGCCCGCGCGAAGCTGTTCGATCGCAAGCGGGTCAACGCCCGGCACGCGAATGGATGCTCCGACTCGGTACAACCCGACGATCATCAGCGTGAACAGGATCTTGTTACGAAGATCCTCAATCTTCAGAATGTTCTTGATGTTGGCGATCATGATGGAATCGCTGCCTCCAGATCAGTAATCAGCGGTTAGCGAATTGGTTGCCCTTCACCGCAGGGCGACCGGCCTTACCCTCGCCCTCATGCGGGAGAGGAACGATGGTGACGTCGCCACCAGCGGCTTCAACCGCTGAGCGAGCAGCAGCAGAAATCGCATGTACGGAGAGCGAAACCTTGATGGAAAGATCGCCGTAACCGAGGACCTTCACGAATGCACCCTTGCGGACGAGGCCTGCTGCCACCAGAGCGTCAACATCAACAGTGCTTGCACCCAGCTTCTCAAGCTGGTGCAAGTTGACCGGGCTGTACTCGACACGGAATGGGTTATTGAACCCTTTCAACTTCGGCACACGCTGCTTGAGTGGCATCTGACCGCCCTCAAAGCCGCGCCGAACCGTGTTGCGGGCACGCTGACCCTTGGTACCACGGCCTGCGGTCTTACCGCCTTTGCCGCCAGTACCGCGGCCAACACGCTTTGCACGTTTGTTTGATCCTGGTGCTGGTGCGAGTTCATCGACGCGCATGATCATTCACCACTTTCTGAGATCTCGATCAGGTGCGGGACGCGGTTTAACATGCCACGTACCTCTGGTCGATCGGGAAGAGTGTTTGTTTTACCAATACGGCCGAGACCGAGCGCCCGAAGTGTTCCACGAGCCTTTGGCTTCTGACCAATTGCTGAGCGGACCTGAGTCACGCTGATCTGCTTCTCGCTCACTGGTCACCTCCGGTGGCGGCCGGAGCAGAATTCTGCTTCTGGCGCTCTTCATATGCCTTCAACAGGCCCTTAGGAACAAAACTGTCGGCAGGAATTCCGCGGCGCTTCGCGATTTCATCTGGACGCTGCAATGACTTCAAACCAGCAATGGTTGCTCTCGCAACGTTGATGTGGTTCGCCGATCCGAGCGACTTACACAAGATGTCGTGAATGCCAGCCTCTTCGAGAATGATGCGGGCAGCTCCACCAGCGATAACACCGGTACCAGGAGCGGCAGGCTTCATGAGCACCTTGCCGCCACCAGTGATGCCGGTGACCGTGTGGATAATGGTTGAGCCAGCGAGCGGAACCTCGAACAGATTTCGTTTTGCTTCTTCGGTGCCCTTTTGGATCGCCAACGGCACTTCTTTGGCTTTCCCATAGCCGAGGCCAACGCGACCATTGCCGTCTCCGACGACGACGAGAGCGGTGAATGCGAAACGACGTCCACCCTTCACGACCTTGGCGACACGATTGATCGTGATCACGCGAGACTCGCGGAGGCCACCGTCGTTTTCTGCCTGATTGTTGTTGTCGTTGTGTTGTGCTGCCATCAGAACTCCAAACCTGCTTCGCGGGCGGCGGTAGCGACCGCTGCGACACGGCCGTGATAGAGGTTTCCACCCCGGTCAAAGACCACTGCGGTAACCCCTGCGGCGCGGGCTCGTTCAGCGACGAGAGCACCAATCTTTGTTGCGGCTTCAACTGATCCTGACGAATTTGAACGAAGTGCAGGCTCAATCGAAGATGCTGCGGCAATGGTGCGACCTGACTCATCGTCAATCACCTGAGCGGTGATGTGACGGTTTGAGCGGTGGACAGCCAAGCGAGGCCGAGCAGCGGTACCACTGATCTTTTTACGCACCCGACGGTGGCGGGTGATGCGACCCTTACGTCGAGCCTTTGCGATATCACTCATGATCGATGTGTTCCTTTACGTTCCGGCTTACTTCTTGCCGGCCTTACCGGCCTTGCGCATAACACGCTCACCGGCATAGCGGACACCCTTGCCCTTGTAGGGCTCTGGCTTGCGAATACTGCGGATGTCTGCGGCTACCTGGCCAACGACTTCCTTATCAATTCCAGAAATGATCACCTGCGTCGGGGCTGGAACTTCGAACGAGATGCCCTCCGGTGCAGACACGCTGACCGGATGGCTGAACCCGAGGTTCAAACGAAGACCGTTTGCACCTTGAGCTTCTGCACGGTAACCGACGCCGACGATCTCAAGTTCTTTCTTGAAACCTTCATTGACCCCGGTGACCATGTTGTTGACAAGGCTGCGCACGAGACCATGCATTGCACGGTTCTGCCGCTCGTCATTCGGACGAGAGAACGTCAGCGTTCCCTCTTCCTGAGCAATCTCGATGAGGCCTGGAATATCTCGGCTCAGCGTGCCCTTGGGGCCCTTCACCGTGATGGTGCGGCCACTAACGGACACTTCAACTCCGCTCGGCACTGCGACCGGTGCGTTACCAATTCGTGACATGACGTCTCTCCTTCCGCTCGCCTGTTACCAGACGTAGCAAAGGACCTCGCCGCCAACTTTTTGGCGACGCGCCTCGCGGTCGGTCATGAGTCCGCGACTCGTGGACAGGACAGCTACCCCGAGTCCACCGAGAACGCGTGGCACCGAGTCGGCCTTGCGGTACACGCGAAGGCCTGGGGTAGAAATTCGACGAAGCCCGGAGATCGTCCGGTCACGCTCGGTCGAGTACTTCATCGTGATGGTCAACACCTCGCCCGGACCCTTTGTTGAGGGCGCCACGGCAAAACCCGAGATATAACCCTCGGCCTCGAGCAGCTTGGCCAATGCGACCTTCTGCTTCGATGACGGCATTATCACGGTGTCATGCATCGCAGTGTTCGCGTTACGAACACGGGTGAGCATGTCAGCGATGGGATCTGTCAACATCGTTGCGCTCCTCTCACCAGCTCGACTTGGTCAGGCCGGGGATCTCTCCTGCGTGCGCCATCTCGCGGAGGCACACACGACAGAGTCCAAACTTGCGGTACACCGAACGGGGGCGGCCGCAACGGCGGCAGCGGGTATACGCACGCACTTTGTACTTTGGCGTACCGTTCGATTTGTTGATTAGGGCTTTCTTGGCCATGAGATCTCCGTCGTCCTCTTCGATTCGTCGCTCAGGTCACTTTTTCTTGCCACCGCGGAACTGCGGGTGGCGATTCTTCTTGCGGCGTGGTGCGTTATCGGCATCGGCACCCCGCTTGAACGGGAACCCGAATGCGTCGAGCAGTGCACGGCCTTCGGCATCGGTGGTTGCGGTCGTCACGACGGTGATGTCCATACCACGCGGGTTGTCAACCTTGTCTGGGTTGATTTCCGGGAACACGGTTTGGTCGGAGAGACCGAACGTGTAATTTCCTCGGCCATCCCATGAGTGGGCAGGGAGCCCGCGGAAGTCACGGATACGAGGAATTGCGACAGCGATGAGGCGGTCGAGGAATTCCCACATGCGATCGCCACGGAGGGTCACCTTGCAGCCGATGGCTTGACCTTCACGGAGCTTGAACCCGGCGATCGACTTGGTTGCGATCGTCACGGCCGGCTTCTGACCTGAGATGAGCGAAAGATCAGACACTGCCGCTTCGAGCAACGACGCTTGCTGAGCAGCACGCCCAACACCCATGTTGATCACGATCTTGTCAATCTTCGGGATCTGCATGACGTTGTCAATCGACAGCGACGCTTGCAGATCGCTCTTGATCTGATTGTTGTACTTCGCCTTCAGGCGGGGCTGAGTCAATGTGCTCACTTGATTACCTCACCGCTTGGACGGGCAATACGCACTTTGCTGCCATCAGACTCTGTGCGATATCCAACGCGCACTGGCTTGCCCTTGTGAACGAGCATGACGTTCGAAATATCGATCGGCATGTCTTTATCGATGCGACCACCCTGCTCATTTGCGCGGAGCGGACGCTGGTGGCGAACTGCGGTGTTGATACCTGTCACCACGACTTTGTTTTCCTTTGGAAGCACACGGTCGACGGTGCCTTCCTTGCCTTTGTCCTTGCCAGCGATGACAAGAACGGTGTCACCTTTACGGATCTTCATGTCAGATCACCTCCGGTGCGAGCGAGACGATACGCATGAATCGACGGTCGCGAAGTTCACGGCCGACTGGTCCGAAGATGCGAGTACCGCGTGGCGTGAGGTCGTCTTTGATGATGACGGCTGCGTTCTCGTCGAAACGGATGTAGCTGCCATCGGCACGACGCTTCTCTTTCTTCGTGCGAACGACGACGCACTTCACGACGTCACCCTTCTTCACGCCGGCGCCAGGGATGGCGTCTTTCACGGTTGCAACGAAGATGTCACCAATCGAGGCGTAACGGCGGCGGGTGCCACCGAGCACCTTGATGCAGAGCACTTCCTTTGCACCACTGTTGTCAGCCACGCGGAGGCGGCTCTCCTGCTGGATCATCGTGCACGCTCCACGATCTCAACGACCCTCCAGCGCTTGTTCTTGCTGAGCGGGCGGGTCTCCATGACCCGAACCTTGTCGCCAATGCCTGCGTCATTGGCCTCGTCATGTGCATGCAACTTCTTGGTGCGCATGACGAACTTGTTGTAACGGGCATGGCGAACGCGGTCGGTCACAGTGACGACAACCGTCTTATCCATCGCATTCGATGTGACGATGCCTTCGCGTACCTTGCGGGCAGCCCTAGTCGTGCTGGTCTCACTCATTGGTTCAGCTCTCTGCCTCTGCCGCAGCGATCTCACGCTGACGGATCACGGTGTTGATACGAGCAATACGCCGGCGGACGGCGCGAATTTCGGAGGTCTTTTCAAGTTGACCGGTTGCGTTACGAAACCGGAGGTTCAAGGCCTCATGCTTACTGGCGCGGAGTTCATCTGCGAGCCCGGCCAAGTCCATGTCATCGAATTCGTTCTTACGTGCCATGACAGTCCTCAGATCTGCTCGTTGCGGGTGAGGATGCGAGCTTTGATCGGGAGCTTCTGAATCGCCTTGTTGAGAGCGATCTTTGCCTGCTCCTCATTTGGGAAGGAAAGTTCGAAGAGCACTCGACCGGGGCGAACGACAGCGACCCAGAACTCTGGGTTGCCCTTGCCCGAACCCATGCGGGTCTCGGCTGGCTTCTTCGTCACGGGCTTGTCTGGGAACACGTTGATCCAGACCTTGCCGCCACGCTTGATCGAACGGGTCATCGCAACACGGGCAGCCTCAATCTGGCGGGCGGTGAGCCAGCATGGTTCGAGTGCTTGAATTCCGTAGTCGCCAAATGACAACTCGGTACCGCCCTTTGCCATACCACGGGTACGGCCACGGTGGTGTTTACGGTGTGCAACCTTTCGAGGCATCAACATGATGAACTCCTACTCCCCTCAGTCGTCACCGCGGAAGTGCGGGGTTTCGTTTGCTTCGCGCGTCTGACGGGTAATGGTCTCTTCTTCATCGAGCAACTTCTCAAGCTCAGGATCGGCCTCACGGACGAGCGGAGCTGGCTCAGTTTCTTCGGCGGCAGCGCGAGGACCTGCTGATGACACGACCTTGCGGCTGGTGTCTGCGGCCTGGCCAGATGTTTCACCAACGGCCATTGCTGCCTCGCGGGCAATCTTTTCATCGTTTGATGAACGGTACGGAAGGATCTCGCCCTTATAGAGCCAGACTTTGACACCAACGCGACCGTTTGCGGTCTTTGCTTCACGGAAGCCGTAGTCGATGTCTGCTCGAAGGGTGTGCAACGGCACCTGGCCTTCGCGGTACCACTCGGTGCGGCTCATTTCTGCGCCACCAAGACGGCCCGAGCACTGCACGCGAATTCCGAGTGCGCCGGCGCGCTGAGCATTCTGCACTGCACGCTT
>CBFHYI010000002.1:0-96465 GCA_965660025.1 uncultured Ilumatobacteraceae bacterium
CCGCGCGGTGGAATGAACTCGATGAGGCGGTCACCCTGCTTATTCCCATCGGGTCATGCGAACAGCACGGTCCTCACCTACCGCTCGATACCGACACCCAGATAGCTCTCGAGATTGCTCACCGCGCTGCCGCTCACATCGACGACTGTCTGGTTGCACCGCCGATCACGATCTCTGCATCAGGAGAGCACCAAGGGTTTCCGGGAACACTGTCGATCGGAAATGAAGCGGTCACCCTCAGTGTTATCGAGCTCTGTCGCTCGGCCGATTGGGCACGCCGCACCGTTCTCGTCAATGGCCACGGCGGAAATGTTGGCGCAAGTACCGCAGCCTGCAAGGTACTTGCGGCTGAGGGACGTCCAGCTTTCAACTGGTGGCCAACGGGTTCGAACAGTGATCTTCATGCTGGCCGAATTGAAACCTCGGTGATGCTGTTGATCGACCCTGACCATGTCGACATTGCGTCAATGGCAACGGGCCCGACTCCTTCGTTTGCAGCACTTGCGGAACACGGGGTGCAAGAACTTTCACCGACGGGTGTTCTCGGAGACCCACACGGTGCAACCGCCGCAGAAGGCGAAGAGTGGTTAACGAAGTGGACAACCGACCTCGTTACTGCCATCGGGCGAGACGAACCTTGAAATTCTTCCTCGACACAACGACGCGCATCACCCCAGGGCGAGTGGTCGGAGGCTCACCACCGAGCATTCTCAAGTTGTCACGTCGTGGCGAAACGACGATCAACACGATCATCTCGGGAGGCGATGTTGAATACTCGGCTCTCGTTCGCCGAATGCTCAGCCTCAATCAACTTCACCCGCGACCCGAACCCTCTGAAGTCGACCGCGCAGACAACATCACTGTCATCACACCGGTATTTGGGCAGCGACTTCATCAACACCCTGCCGACAACGGCATCCACATCATCGTCGTCGACGACGGCTCGACACCACCGGTGCATGATGCAACGGTCAGGCTCGATCGCAATTGCGGACCCGCCGCGGCCCGTAACGTCGCCCTCGCCTCCGTCACCACAGAATTCGTTGCATTTGTCGATTCCGATATTGATGTCGGCCTCGACGGCACATGGCTGACCACCCTCCTGTCACATTTTGACGATCCGGAAGTTGTCGCAGTTGCGCCTCGGGTGCGGAGTCGACCCCAGCGGGGAGTCATTGGTTATCACGAGCACCACAACGGTGCTCTCGATCTCGGTTCGCGGCCCGCCGTCGTTCGACCCGGTACGCGAGTGAGTTATGTGCCCGCAGCCGCGTTGATCTGCCGCACAGAGGCTGTGCGAGTGATTGGTGGGTTCGACGAAGACTTGCGAACCGGGGAAGACGTCGACCTCGTGTGGCGGCTCCACGATGCAGGAGGGACGGTTCGGTATGACCCCTCTGTTGAGGTTCAACACGAACCGCGAGCGTCGTTAAGTGAATGGTGGAACCAACGCGTCGGGTACGGCTATTCATCGGCGGCCCTCGCTGAGCGTCACGGCGATGAGCAACTCTCCCCGCTTGTCGCCTCTCCGTGGAGCCTTGCCGTCATCGCCGCCATAGCCGCATCGAAACGCCCTTCCGTCGGGGTGGCAGTCGGCCTCGGCCTCATTGGTGCCGCATCTCAGCAACTTCGACAGAAAGCCACTGACCTCACCGACCGTGAAGCTCGAGAGATTGTCATCCGCGGAACTCAGGCAACCGCGACTGCCCTTGGGCGCGCGATTCGGCGCGTGTGGTGGCCACTCCTGATGGTGCTCTGTCCGATCTCTCGCAGCGCCCGGCGCCTCCTCGCCGCCTCAGCGGTTTTCGCAGTCACGCCGATGGTGGTCGCCGACGACATTGCCCACGGGGTTGGCATCTGGTCGGGCGTTGTCAAACATCGACGATTCGGACCCGTCCTTCCCGTGCTTCGCCGCAGCCGACCACAACCAGCAAGCCCCACCCCGTAACCTTTCAACTATGACGGTCTCGCTCACCGTCGACCGCACGAGGTGGTCGGCACATCTGCATCACACCCTCGAGCAGATTCGTGCCGTGGCGACACCAGTTCCAGTCGTCAAAGGAAACGGCTACGGCTTTGGCCGGCACGCCCTTGCCAAGATTGCTGCAGAGGAGTCAACAACTGTCTGTGTAGGAACCATCCATGAGCTCGATGGAATACCCGACTCGCTCACAGCCGTGGTACTCACACCAACATTGGCCGGGCCAACACCCTCAGCAATCCTGACCGTCAGCAACGAAGCGCACATCACGCCTCTCATCGGTTCTGCCCAACGAGTCATCATCAAACTTGCATCATCAATGCACCGCTACGGGGGGCCATCGTCGCTCGTACAGCACGCACTCGACAGCGGACTTGACGTCGCAGGAGTAGCGATTCACCTTCCACTCATCGCAACAGACGACGAACGGGTCGCTGAAGTCACTGCGCTCTTAGACCCCATCCCGACCTCGATACCTGCCTGGCTCAGTCACATCGATCCATCGCTTATCACACGTCTTCCCGATACTCGGACGTACCTTCTTCGGGCTGGCACCACCCTGTGGCACGGTGACCGCGAAGCACTGCAACTCTCGACAGATGTCATTGATCTTCGACCTATCCGAGCCGGCGAACATGCCGGATACCGGCAAACTGACGTCGTCGAAGACGGTCACCTCGTGATGGTGGGAGCAGGAAGCGCCCACGGGGTGCACCCACTTGCCGATGGGAGAAGTCCATTCCACTTCAATCGGCAGCGCGTCGACATGTTCGAACCCCCGCATATGCACACCACCATGCTGTTCATTCCTCAACACACCACTCCACCAGCCATTGGTGACACCATCGACCTGCAGCGACCTCTCACGCAGACGATCGTTGACGAAGTGACCTGGGCCTAAACCGTCTGACCACGCAATATCAGCGCATTGCAGCGCGACGAGCCGACCGAATCGCAACTGCACCCGCCCCGATTAATGGGCCACGATCAGCGAGACGGGTAGAAGAAATTCTCGGCATATGCCCGTGAGGACGATGCACGTAATCGTCGAGCTCGAGCTGTGCCGCATTAAAGAACGTCGCACCGAAACCGAGAGCGACGGCGCCGCCTACCAGTACAAGATCGAGATCGAGAGCGTTGCAGATCATCGCTGCTCCGCGACCGACATACCGCCCCGTTCGTTGCATGATCTCATAGGTCGGCTCCGACGGAGGCCTACCGGTGATTGCCTCAATTGCGAGCCCTGAGGCCTCTGCCTCAAGACACCCGCGTGCACCACATCCACATCGCCGACCGCCAGGTTCAACGATGAGATGACCGACGTGGCCAGCGTTTCCACTGTCGCCGTCAAGCAAATCACCATCAACAAAAATGCCTCCGCCAATTCCGGTTGACACCGTCATCGCGCAGAAATTTCGTACCCCTTGCGCTCCTCCGAGCCACCCTTCGGCCAGCGCAAGCGCTTTCGCATCAAGATCGCCGTAGACCGGCAGTCGAGTGAGATCTGCGAGAAATTGGCGCAACGGAAATTCATTCCATGACGCAATATTCACCGGTGACACCGACTCGCAATTTCGTTCTATCGGCCCTGCACATCCGATGCCGATGGCGCGGACAATTTTGCCGTGGTGGCTGGATGCCCGGTCCATCTGCTCGGTGACAATTCCTGCGAGAGCAGCGAAGTGTGACTGCGGCCCGACGTCAGGGTCAACTTCAACACGGGCACGATCGACAAGTTCACCCTTCAGCGTGACAAGCCCGGCCTCAAATTTTGACCCACCGATGTCAACGGCACAAATGAGTGACGACTCCGCAGAGGCATCTGCGGCACCAGAGGTGAAGGTCGCATTCATCAGAGTTCAGGAACTCCGTCAGCAGCGAACACACTCGGGACGCCCCCCGTATGGATAAATACGACATCATCTCCAGCGCCCCACTCTCCAGCGGCGTCACGCCCGAGCACACCCGACAGACCCTTACCTGAGTAGACCCGATCGAGTACCCAACCACCACGTCGAGCAGCCCAACGAATCGCATCGTCGGCAGCAGGTGTTGGAACTGCATAGTCGTCGCCTAGCCAGTTGCCATCGACAACAACGTCTGCCTCCTCCACGACCGCCCCAGGAGGACAATTCGGAAGGAGTGATAAGGCCTCATTTGCGAGAGTGGTCACATCTGGTGACCCGATCACCACACCTTTGGCCACCCCGATTGCGATGACCGACGGTGCCGGCATACCGACCGCCCTGCACACTGCCTGACCGGCAACAAGGCCTGCATGGGTGCCACCGCTCGACGAGGTATGCACCACGGTGGACACGTCAACCCCCTCGGCCAAAAGTTGTTGCGACAACTCCAGATATCCAGCGACATAGCCAAGAGCACCGACAGCGGTCGAGCCGCCAATCGGAATTGAATACGGTCGTACCCCATCAGTGACAAGAGCATCGGTGACTGACTCCCGAACAATCTCCAACGCACCCCAGTGATGGTCGGGCTCACCCGTGAAATGCAGTTGCGCTCCGAACAACACGTCGAGCAACTGATTACCTTCCAAACGCTTAGGTCGCTCGCCAGACAGCACGAGGTGAACATCGAGTCCTAGCAGCGCCCCAGCGGCAGCCGTCATGCGGCAATGATTCGATTGGCCAGCACCAACAGTGACAAGAGAGAGTGCGTTCTCCGCTTGGGCAGCGCCACACAGAAACTCGAGTTTCCGAACTTTGTTACCTCCCACTCCGAGACCGGTGAGGTCGTCGCGCTTGACCCACAGTTGGGCGCCAGAGTCGAGAACGGGCCCGCGTTCTAACGGAGTGACCCCTGAAACAAGCGGAGCACGGGCAACGCCTTGAAAGAGATCGCCTACGCCTCCGGTTTCACCCATTCCCGCATGCTACGTCGTCGCCGTACGATGTACCTCAGACATGACAACCGACTGGAATCCGTTGCTCCGAGACCAATTCGACGAGCCCTATTGGTCAGACCTGATGACGTTCGTGAAACATGAACGTTCGCAGCATGAGGTCTACCCTCCGCAGCCTGAGGTGTTTGCCGCTCTGCACCTGACCTCGTTTGCTGATACCCGGGTCGTCATTCTCGGGCAAGACCCTTACCACGGGCCACGACAAGCCCATGGTCTCTGCTTCTCTGTACGACATGGTGTGCCAAAACCTCCTTCGCTTCGAAACATCCACCAAGAGCTCTCTAACGATGTCGGCGTGGACATTCCCAGTCACGGCTCGCTCGAGCGATGGGCATCGAACGGTGTCTTACTACTGAACACGACGCTGACAGTTCGAGCGCATCAAGCCGCATCGCATCAGGGAAAAGGCTGGGAACGATTCACCGACCGTGTGATCGAAGTCGTTGCAAACAAACCGTCTCCAGTGGTGTTCATACTCTGGGGCGCGTCGGCTCGAAAAAAGCGCAACATGATCGACACCGACCGGCACACCGTGATTGAGTCAGCACACCCTTCGCCCCTTTCGGCGCACAACGGATTTTTCGGTTCGCGACCATTTTCTCGATCGAACGAGGCTCTCACCCAAGCAGGTCTCCAACCGATTGATTGGGTGCTGTGATGCTGGGACTTCCACATTGGACCGAACTACGCATGATTCGCCGTCTTCGTCAACACCCGCTCGGCGACCTTCTTGTCAGCAGCGCCCACGGCTACCAGCAACATCGATCAGCAAACGCAGCAGCACTCATCGCCTACTACGGGTTCCTCACGCTGTTTCCTGCGCTTCTCCTCGCAACGACGGTGCTCGGCTTCGTGCTCGACAACAATCCGTCGCTTCGAGAAGACATCGTTGATACTGCGGTCGCTCAAATTCCCGTGATTGGTAGCGAGGTCCTTGTCGAAACTGGCGGACTTACCGGCAGTTCGCTCGCAATCGCCATCGGCGTTGTCGGCGCTCTTTGGGGCTCAACGCGAGCATTCGTTGCGCTTCAGAACGCCCTCGACGACATCTGGGAAGTTCCTCTCGATAAGCGACACAACCTCGTCATTCGGCGAGTCCACGGACTCGTCGGACTTCTCGTCATCGCAGCTGGGCAAGTCGGAACTGTTGTTCTCACGAGCATCGCTGGTTACGCCGAAATCGGCTTCATCAGCCAATCGCTTATCGCCCTCGGCACCGTTGCGGTGAACACTGCAATCATCGGAACGATGTTCCGGTATCTCACCGCTGCCCCAGCGACATGGAACATGGTTCGTGCGGGAGCCGTCCTCGCAGGATTCAGTTTCACACTCTTGCAATTCGCGGGCACTTCGATCGTCGCCCGATTGCTCTCCGGGGCGCAGGGCGTCTACGGAACGTTCGCATCTGTTCTTGCACTTACCGCGTGGATTTCATTTCATGCTGCAATCACGTTGTTCGCAGCCGAGATCAATGCAGTTCGTGTTCGAACACAAGCATCATCAAATGGTGAGACGCCCAATCTCGACGACGTCGCCAGCTGAGCGCCCAAGTTCGATGATGAGAACCGGCGCGCATCGTCTGACGTCTCAGGGTGATCCCCATCGAACGCTGTAAAGAGCTGAGCCACGTGAACTCCGACGCAACTCCCAATATTCGTAATTGACATTGCGACCGGCGAGCCAGCGTTGACCACGACAACAGTGTTCAGATTGACTGCGGCAATGGCAGAGATGAGGTCACCTTGACGACCACGCTGTTGCATCGCCGTACGGGTGCGGCGAAGGTTCACCGACGGTGCGAGTAACACCTGCGCTGACTTCGACCGGGCTTGACTGTCAAGCGCATCACCGATATCGACTCGCTCCTTGATGTCATTGTGTTGGTGGTGTGCTCGTCTCAGTGATGATGGTTGCCGACCCTTCCATCACCTTGTGGACTGGGCAACGGTGGGAAACATCGATGAGCCGCTCACGTTCCTCTTCAGTGTGAGCACCGTTGAACGAAATGGTTCGAGTGAAGGTCTCGTGACCGCGTTCTCGTGAATGATCTACAGTGACTTCGAGGTTCTGAACATCCCAACCTTTGCGCTCGGCATACATTCGGATCGTCATCGAGGTGCACGATGCGAGAGCGGCGCCCAGTAAGTCCAACGGATTGGGTCCGAGATTTTCTCCGCCGAGACGCTCTGGTTCGTCACTGACCAACGAATGGGAACCCATCGAGACGTGATTTGCATAACGGCTCCCGTCGGTCTCAATAGCCTGCGCAATCGGAGATGATGTCATAAGAAACGACGGTACCAGTTGGAGGTTTCACCAACCGATACTGCAATACTTCGCAGTGATGACACCGGTGAGCGCATCTGTCGTCGACACCGGTATTCGAATGCCCGATGTCGCCAACGTACCTGTCGACTTCTCGAGTGAAGAGACCGTCGCCAGCGCCCTATCCGCTGTCGCCTCGACTACTGCAACGTTGATCGGTCTCGTACCCGCCGTGCCCACACAGGCCCAGGATCGTTAGGTCACGCACGTGGTTACCGAACTCTTTGTCTACGGAACATTGCTTCCGGGAGACGTCAGGTGGCCTCTTCTCGAGCGTTACGTCACCAGTGAGGGCACGCCTGACGCTGTCGCGGGGCTGCTATACGACACCGGCCTCGACTACCCAGCAGCAATATTTGACGAATCTGCAGCAACGCTGATTCTGGGTCGTCGCTACTCCCTTCGAATCGATGTGATCGATGAGGCGCTTCGAGAACTCGATATTGAAGAAGACACCGTTGACGGCCTCTACACCCGAGTCGAGGTGACAACGCAGAACGGCACAAGATGTTGGGCTTACGCCTACGGAACAGGTCTTGATCTCGCGCCGATTCCGTCTGGTAACTGGTTTGACCGGCCACCGAGGCCCCAACAGCAGTCCGACGGTTGAAATCTGTCGACATCGCCCAGTTCACCGACTCCTCCTACTATTCGTTCTGAAGCGCTACGTCCTGCGGACTGCTAGCAGGTTCCATGAAAGGCTGACCCATGCATCCAGCATTCAACCCTGAGAGAAATCGAGTCACCAGAGACCTCGGAGTGTCGATACCAATCGTGCAAGCACCGATGGGATGGATCGCACGAAGCCAACTCGCATCGGCGGTTTCCGCAACCGGTGCATGCGGCATCATCGAGACCTCGTCTGGGGAACTCGACGCCGTGAAAGAAGAGATCAAGCGAATGAGAGATCTCACCGATCAACCATTCGGTGTCAATATCGCGCAAGCGTTTGTCAAAGACCCTGCGATCGCCGAGTTTGTCATCGAGCAGGGAGTCAGATTCGTCACCACTTCTGCCGGGTCACCGACGAAATACACAGCAACATTGAAGGCCGCTGGTCTGACCGTCTACCACGTGGTTCCCACGTTGCAGGCTGCCCTGAAAGCCGTCGATGCCGGAGTTGACGGTCTCGTCGTCGAAGGCGGCGAAGGTGGAGGATTTAAGAGCCCGACACCGGTATCCACCATGGTGCTGCTACCTCTCATTCGCTCTCACGTCGATGTGCCCATCATTGCTGCCGGTGGTATCTGCGACGGCATGACGATGGCGGCGGCGTTCGCTTTGGGCGCCGAAGGTGTCCAGATGGGAACACAGATGGTCGCTGCAAAAGAATCGCCGGTGCACGACAATTGGAAACAAGCGATCGTCAGCGCGGCGGAGACCGACACCATTTTCCTTAACGAACAATTCTCCCCGGCGCTACGCGCATTGCGAACCAGTCGCTCTGAGCGACTTTCACAGGCCGACCACAACGTCTTCGGTGACTTTGGGAACGCGAAAGATCTTTACTTTGGGGGCGACATGGAGGCGGCGATCGCTCTCTCAGGTCAAGTTGCTGGGCGTATCGGCAAGGTTCGCTCGGTGAGCGACATCATTGCGTCGACCATCGACGAATTCACAGCTACCGTTGCCCGCCTCTCCTAAGGAATCACTCGCCTCGGTAGTGCGGTTCGCGACGAGACGCGAATGCGTTGATTCCCTCGCGACCGTCAACGGTTGCCATCGACTTGACGATCTCTTGTGCTTCGCGTTCACCCGCCTCTTCGAGCGATGATTCATAACCTTCGTAGATGAGGCGCTTCGCCACACCTATTGACCGTGAGGCACCCGCAGCAAGACTTTCCGCTAGCGAGGTCGCAGTCGCATCGACATCTTCATCAGGGACCACCATGTTGACGAGCCCCCAATCGAGAGCTTCTTGAGCGCTCAACACACGATTGGTCAACGTCAGTTCCATCGCTCGACGCAACCCGATATGGCGGGCAAGGAAATACGTTGAGGTTCCATCGGGCGTCATCGCTGCCTTGGTGTACCCCACCGTGAACTTCGCGGACTCGCCGGCAACCACGAGATCAAAAGCGCACATGAACGACAGACCTGCACCACCTGCTGCACCACGAACTCCAGCAATAAACGGTTTCGGAACCCGATTCATGCGATAGGTCGCAGCGTGGTAGTCGGTGACGAGCCCAGAGGCGATTGCGGGGAGTTCGTCACCGAGCGATGCGAACTCTTTCAGGTCGCCGCCTGCGGAGAACACCTTGCCTTCGGCTGTCACCGCTACCGACTTGACAGTCGGATCATGTTCAATTGCAATCATCACTTCCCGGATATCTTTCGAGAAATCGACGTTCATTGCATTTGCCCCTTCAGGGCGGTCGAGACGAAGATGAGCGACGCCGTCAGCGACGCGGTACGACATGGTTGAGAGATTCATCTCACCATGCTGGCATTTCACGCCAGTTGGCGAAGAAGGCGAACCGCACTGACCTGCTGCGCAACTCCAAGTTCTTGTGCGAACACTGCGACCCGCAACTCTTCGATCATGAACCCGAGTTCCTGAAGAGTGTCTGGCTCCGCGCCGTTCGGGTACTCCGCTAGCCGCTCAGCAAAGCGACGCTCAACCGGCGCTACCTCTCGCATGCCCGCAAGATCGCGTTCTACCCGACCGGCGAGATGTTGAAGCCGGTAGCGAATTCCATTCACCCAGCGCTCGAGGTCGTCGACGCGCTCCATGCCGACATTTGCCAACATCCCTGGGCCAACGAGACGATCGAGATGATCATGGGCATCAGTTCGAATGCTCACTGCTCCGGGAGCTCGCAAGCGTTCGAGCATCTCAACCACCTGGCGAGCAATGTCAACGATCGCAAGACCTTGATTCACGAGGTCGATGAGCTCCATCGGCGACTTCGAGCGCATCGCCTGGCACAGCACCTCGAATTCGGGGAGCGATCTACTGATGCCATGTTGTTGGATGATGCGGTCAGCGATTGCGGTGATCGCATCATCGAGAAATGCTTCAACCCCAAGCCCGACCATCGAGAGACCGAGTTGGCGGTCATTATCGATCATTTTTCGAACTGCGCCTCGAGCCGGACTCGCTGCAAGCAACAACAACCGACGAACCCCCTCATGCAACAGTCGCTCGGCAAGCTCGTGGTCGGTGACGACGCGGAGCGAAACGCTGTCACCCCGATCGAGCAAAGTTGGATACGCCCGCAGCGTTTCGTTGCTGTCACTCCACTCCAAGACGTCAGGAAGAGTGCCGACATCCCACTCGGTAATTCCGCTTCGCTCATCGATCGGGGCCGATGACGCCAGCATCTGGCGGGCTTGGGGACGCACGATGTCGCGAATTGTTAACAAGTCGTCACCGAATCCGTACACCTCACCGTCGGCATCACTCACCACGATGTGAATGATGAGATCAGCTGATAGTCGACCAAGGTCAAATTGGTGACCGGCAACGGTGACTCCCGAGACTTCAGTGAGCGCGGCCGCCAACGCTTCAGCAAACGGCCGACCGTCGGGTTCACCAATGATATTCATTGCCGCTGACAGCGTGTCGGCAGCGGGAATGAGGCGCCGGCGAATGTCTTTCGGGAGTGAACGGAACAATACCTCCGCGAGGTCGTGTCGACGACTCGGCACGTGCCAGTCAAGGTTCACTCCACTGAACTGATTCACCGAGACGAGGGGAAGATGTAGTGTCACGCCGTCAAAGGGGCTCTCCACGTCGTGCCGGTAGGTCAGCATGTACTCGGCGCCGTCACGATCTACCCACACCTCGGGTGAGCCGGCGTGAAGGAGTGTCGCTACTTCAGATTCAGGGAGATCTAACAGGTGCGGTGTTGTCGACCGCTGGTCGCGCCACCATCGATCGAAATGCCTTGTCGATGTGATGTTCGGGGGAAGTACATCGTTATACAGACGACGCAGATCGCCTACGCCTCCAGGAGAGCCGCGCCTGCTGCGCTCCCCCAACTGCTCCCATTCCTCAAGACGCTCACGGTTGCGAGAGATAAATCGTTGGCGGCGACGCCATCGCTGATCGACGTCACCAGCAATGAGCGCGTTCTCGATAAACATCTGGCGAGCAGCGACCTTGTCGACTGCCGACAGTGCGATGCGACGCCCCTCAACGATTGCAAGCCCGTAGAGCGAGACGCGCTCTGGAATCACCGCTCGACCAGATGTTGCGTTCCACTCGGGTTCCCCATACGAGCGGGTGACCAAGTCGCCCGCAATCGGCTCAATCCATTCAGGCTCAATCGCCGATACTCGCCGAGCCCGAAGGCGATCGGTTTCAACGACTTCAGCAGCGACTACCCATTCGCTACCCGCCCGACCGATCGCAGACCCGGGAACAACCTCAAATCGAGCTCCCCGAGCACCCTGATATTCGGCTCGTGTCCGCCGATCGCGCTGCGGCCTGCGGTCGTCTCGACGACCGATGTTCGACAACAAACCAGACAGCACAGCCTGATGCACCCGATCGGGGTGGCCCGCATCAGTGCCGGGTCGAATACCGATCTGTCCGGCGACTTGCCGAAGTTGGCTGTAGAGATCGCGCCATTCGCGCACTCGCAGCCAGTTGAGATACTCATCACGACACATTCTCCGGAACGCGTTGCCCGACAATGTTTTCTGCTGCTCTTTCACGTAATCCCAAAGCGCAACAATGCTCATGAGATCAGACCCGGGAACGGTAAAGCGGCGATGTAATTCGTCAGCGCGTTCTCGCTGTTCTCGTGGGCGCTCCCGAACATCTTGAATCGACAAGGCAGCTGCGATCACCAAGACCTCACGCACACAGCCATGCCGCTCCGCAGCAAGAATCATGCGAGCGCTGCGCGGGTCAATCGGCAATCGCGCCAGTTTTTTGCCGATCGGAGTTAGTCGATACTCCTCATCGTCTGCGTCGGTGAGAGCACCAAGTTCGTTCAGCAGCCGGTATCCGTCACGAACCATCGACGATTCAGGGGGCTCAATGAACGGGAAATCATTCACGTCACCCAATCTGAGATCGGTCATCTGCAAGATCACCGATGCGAGATTGGTACGAAGAATTTCGGGCTCGGTGAATTCAGGGCGTTCCTCATGATCGCCTTCGTCCCATAAACGGATACAGACCCCTGGCGCGACCCGGCCACACCGACCCGCACGCTGCGCTGCCGATGCTTGTGAGATGTCCTCAATTGGAAGTCGTTGAACTTTTAAGCGACGCGAATATCGACTAATCCGCGCAGTGCCGGTGTCGATGACAGCCCGCACCCCAGGCACGGTGATTGATGTTTCCGCAACATTTGTCGCCAGCACGATTCGTCGACCCGGATGAGAAGCGAACACCCGCTGTTGCTCTGCCGCCGACAACCTCGCGTACAACGGCAAAATCTCTATTCGAGGTAACTCAAGTTGTCGAAGTGCGTCTGCCGTATCGTGAATTTCTCGTTCTCCTGAGAGAAAAACGAGGATGTCTCCGTCGACTTCTTTGGTCAACTCAGTGACACCATCGATGATGGCTTCAACCTGGTCAGTGTCATCTGCAACCGGCCGGTACCGAAGTTCAACAGGGTAAGCGCGCCCCTCAACGGTGAACACCGGGGCCGCGTTGCCGTTGTGGTCAGCAAAATGCTCGGCAAAGCGATCGGTGTCGATTGTCGCTGACGTCACGATGAGATGAAGTTCTGGACGTCGGTGAAGCAACTGCCGCAGATACCCCAAGATGAAATCGATGTTGAGACTCCGCTCATGCGCTTCATCAACAATGATGGTGTCGTAACGGCTGAGATCAGGATCACGAGAGAGCTCAGCAAGCAAAATGCCATCGGTCATCACCCGAATCTGTGTCTCCGCGTTGACCTGATCGGTGAACCGCACCGAGAACCCGACCTCTGAACCCAACACCACCCCTAGTTCGCTAGCGATTCGATCAGCAACCGAGCGCGCGGCTACTCGACGAGGCTGGGTATGGCCAATAAGGCCCGCCGTACCGCGGCCAGCCCGAAGGCAGAGTTTCGGGAGTTGCGTACTCTTTCCCGATCCAGTTTCTCCGGCGACAACAACGACTTGATGATCTCGAATCGCATCGACAAGTTCGTCGGCATAGTGCGCAATCGGCAACTCCTCCGGAATCCGAACTTGTTCGAGTTTGATCGACATAACGGCGACGACGGTAACTGCTGAGAACTAGCGTCGGTCACATGGCGCATTGGTTGATGAAATCTGAACCCTACGTATTTTCTTACGACGATCTCATAAAGGTGAAACGCGAGGGATGGGACGGCGTTCGAAATTATCAAGCACGAAACTTCATGCGCGAAATGAAGAAGGGTGACCTCGTCATCTTCTATCACTCAAACGCGACCCCTCCCGGGGCTGCCGGCGTCGCCAAAATCGTTAAAGAGGCTGAGCCCGACCCGACACAATTTGATCCTGAATCGAACTATTTCGATCCAAAAAGTTCCGCTGAAAATCCCAGGTGGGACTGGGTCACCCTAGGGCCAAAGAAGCGACTGAAATTTGTTTCTCTTGACGAGTTACGTGCGATGCCTGAGCTTGAAGAGTGTCGACTACTCGCTCGGGGCAACCGACTCTCGGTGATACCCCTCACCGAAGCCGAGTTCGATGCGATCGTCGCAGCAGGTTCTTAAGGTTTACGGCTCACAAATCGAGCGCTCACGCTCACTCCAACAACAACCGCTCCTGCGATAAGCATCGTGTAGGCAGGTGCGGCTACGCGTCCGACCAGACTGTCGGCGATGGCGCGAATCATGTCAACACGTGCAACCCCGTCGATCGGCAGAACACCAGAGATTCGACTCACGCCGAAAAGAACGACGCCGGCGAGAAGCAAGGCAATACCCACAGGAAGCAATCTGCGAAGAAATGCAGCAGGTGACAGCACGAGCATCAGCGCTGCAGAGACGACTGCGAGAGCAAGCCCAATGTTCGACCACATTCGAACCGAATCAACGACACCTGAAAGATCAACATCGCTCTCCGTGCGTTCAAGGACGATCGGCTCGATACCTTCAAGTAACGATCCTTCATCAATCGCATCAAGCACTTCATCGGTGGCCGTCTCGATAAGACCCTCGTCAACTTCAATTCCGAACTCTTCAGCTATCTCGGCAAGTTCGCTCGATTCGGTCACGGCCGCAAGCCGATCAAGAGCCACCGAAGCAAGTTTGTTGACGTCAACTTCGGCTGACTCCGCGCCTTCGAAGAAGACGTCATACGCAGCAACACTCACGTCATCTTTAAACGCAGCAAATTCATTACTCGACAGCACAGCTTCGACTGCTACGCGGACAGTCTCATCATCGGCATATTGGCTGATCATCGGATCAGAGGCGAACTGGTTCGCGATCTCATCAACAAGTTCCGTTCGCACCTCAGGCAAGTCAGTGACCTCACCAACAATTGCCGTCACCGATTCGGCCGAACCTGCGATCCCGAGCACCACACGCCCGAGAGCGAAGGCCGCAATGCCGATCGACATCGTGATACTCGCAATCACGACGATAATTCTCCGGAACAGCACCCTTACAGGGTAGTCAGACTTGTACCAGCGACATGCAATAACTGGTCTTCTGTGCTGACAGCCGCCTAATCATTCATGCGACGATGACCGGCCTCCCAGTCTTCTTCCACTGGTTGCTCGACAAGTCCACCAAGGATGTTCAGCTGAGGCGTCTCTCGCAGCGACCGTTTCATTTCCGCGAAACCGGGGAACGAGGCGAGGGTATTCACCGACTCCCATAACTTCACCGCGTCTGAGCCCCGTGGAATTCGAGAGATCACCGGCCCGAAGAATGAAAGACCGTCCTCCCCAAACGAAATGATTGGTGTACCGACGTCTCGACCCGTGCGAGACAGAGCCATCTCGCCTTCGGCGTCGATCATTTCGTCCCACGCGGTGTCGTCAGCCGCGTTTGCGAAGTCGAGGTCGATGCCGGCCGTGGTGAGCACCTCGACGAGGTGATCAGGGGTCGAAAGCCGATCTCGCATGCCTGATCCCCTCGGCTTGTCGAAATATGACTCCCCGTAGGCGGTCACGACAGGATCAAGCGCGTCTCTCCCGAGTTCGTGTCGGATACGAGCAGCGACCCGAAGCATTCGCAAACCAGCGGTGTGGCCGAATTCGTAGCCCGGAGGAAAATGGGTGGGGTAATCCTTGTCTTTGTTGATGAGTCGCAGCGAAATAAACCGCCAATCCACAGTTAGGCCAATCTCAGAGCGCACCTCCTCAATCCAGCGCGAGGCCAACCACGCGAACGGGCAGACCGGGTCCCAGAAGAACTCAATCGTGCGATCTGGATCGCGTGGTGGGGGTGTTGTCGGAATGGAGTTTGACATACCCCGAACGCTACGGTCATCGTGTGGCCGTCAACGACCTGAACCTCAGCGATTTCAGGCTAAAGGTGCAGCAGTTCCTACGCGAGTCGAACGAAGCCGGCATTGGCTGTCGTGAATACGGCACCATTCTTCCGCCGGCCCTCATCAACGACGCCAAGGTGTGGCAACACGCAATTGCCGAAGCAGGCTTTGCAGGAATTGACTGGGACACATCACATCATGGCCAAGGACTGTCCGAGGCACATTCGGTCATCTGGTACGAAGAATGTGCCCACGCTGCGCTTGCTCCCTATGCCAATTTTCAAGGGTATGTGCTCACCGCTGGTGCATTACGAGCATTTGGCACACAAGAACAAGTCGATACCCACCTCCCCCACATCATCGATGGGTCGTACATCTGGTGCCAGTTGTTTTCAGAACCGGGCTCTGGGTCAGACCTGTCGAGTCTCCGTACCAAGGCCGAACCCGATGGAGACGGCTGGCGCATCACGGGTCAGAAAATCTGGACGAGCACTGCACAAGTTTCGCAATGGGGAATACTTCTCGCCCGCACTGACCCAGGCTCACGGGGGGCACGAGGCATCTCGTTCATGCTCATCGACATGAACCAACCTGAGATTGATGTTCGTCCAATCCGTCAGATGACCGGCGACACAGAATTCTGTGAAGTGTTCCTCGACGGCGCCTATGTTGCTTCTGAAGGTCTACTCGGCGATGCACATTCGGGTTGGCAGGTTGCGACAAGTGTTCTTGCTGACGAGCGGGCGGCGGTGGGCGCAGCATCAATTCGACTCGACCGGCGACTTGATCGATTGGGTGATGAGCTAGGAACCGAGCTTCGCGATCGAGGGTTTGCCCTTCGCCGTTTACTCGACCGGTCGGGCACAAACCCTCGGCTGGGCCCTCTCTCGAAGCTTGCGATGACCGAGTTTGAAACACAACTCAGCCGCGCTGTTCTCGACACGCACGGTGCTGATGCAATGCTCACGAATGACGATACGGAACCGTTCTTGTACGCCCCGGGGATGCGCATTGCTGGAGGATCAAGCGAAGTGCAACGAGATCTTGTTGGTGAACGCCTGCTCGGCCTTCCACGTTCGCCAAAACCGCCGTCATCTTGAGTGGAGATCTTGTCGAGCGGAGATCTTGGCCAGCATTGAGATCAAGAAGATCAGCTGTGCTCCTGCGCCGTCTCGAGGCGGTGACGAAGACCACTCACACGGTGTTCTGAGCGGGAGAGGGCTGCAAGAACTGACGCCTGGGAACCCACGAGCGTCACCCGTCGTCGGGCACGGGTCACTGCGGTGTAGAGCAACTCGCGCGTCGCAAGTCGGGAACCCTCAGGCGGAAGTACCACGACGACATGGTCAAACTCAGACCCTTGACTTTTATGAATCGTCATTGCATGAACTGTTGCGTGGTCTGACAACGAAACTGGCTCGATCAGCGGAAGATCTGAGTTGGGAAATGCGACCCTGAGGCCTCGTTGATCTTTCACCACCACCCCTACATCACCGTTAAATAGTCGCCTCGTGGGGTCGTTCGCTGTGACCATGATCGGCTGACCTGGATAGTGCCCACGCGTCTGAACTTCTGCGCGTTCAAGAAGTCGTTCAGCACGAACGTTCCAACCGTCGACCCCGAATGGACCACTGCGGTGAGCGCACAGCACCCGAAATGCATCGAGTTGTCGTAACGCCCCCGAGATATCACCATCAGAAGCCTTTGCAGCGAGAGACACTGCGTGATCTCTCACGAATTGGTCAACATCGGCAGACTCTTCGACCATCTCGAGAACGATTCCGTCAATCTCCGCCGAGCTTGATGCTGCCGTGTCGAGCGCCTCTTCGAGAACGTGTGCTGCCGCGTCACTGTCTCCTCGCAACACTGCACTCGAAAACTGGCCGATGACGCTGTCGGCGGGAAACCGATGGGTTTCAGTGAGTTCAGCTACGCATGCATGGATTGGACCGTCTGCTCCAGCGATGTCGCCGAGCACCGAACCCGCATCGACACTTGCCAACTGGCCTGCATCTCCGACGAACACCAACCTCGCAGAGGGATGCAGTGCATGGAGAAGGGCATCAACGAGTGGTAGTGACAGCATGGATGCCTCATCGACCACAATGAGATCGAACGGAAGAGGATTGTGAAGGTCGTACTGAAAACCGCCTGAGCCTCTCGCTCCAAGCAACCGGTGAACTGTCGAGGGCACTATGAGTTGAAGTGCAGATGCTGCGGCACCAATCGGTTCGTCCTCAGTTGCAGAAAGTAGATTGATCGACTCGGCCACACTCTCCGCCATTCGGGCTGCTGCCTTGCCCGTCGGTGCGGCGAGCGCAACACGTGCCGTCGGAGAAGCGACGAACTCGTCTGCAACAAGGGCGGCCACCGTACGAGTTTTTCCACTCCCCGGCGGCCCGGTGAGTACCCCGAGTCGTGCACGCCCACAAACCTCAACTGCATGTTGTTGGTTTCGGGTGAGACGAAGAACATTGCTGACTTCAGCATTTGACAGCGTTAAGCGTTGGGCTTGCGCAAGTTCTTTGAGACGCTCTGCGACCTGCTCCTCGTGATGAAAGAATCGACGCAAGTAGATGAGGCCACGATCAACCACCAACGGCGACTGCGTTGAGGTGACGAGTCGGCTTTGCGACACCTCTTCAAACCATTCGGCTGCATCTTCGGGCCATGGAAGATTCTCTACATCGGTGACTTGTGTTGGGGAGCGCGATTCTGCACTCGCCACTATGTGCTCGCGAATTTCCCGCAGATCAACCGCTGTATGACCTGACTGGGGTGCAGCAACTGCGAATACAAGCGCAAGAATGAGGTGTTGGTCGTCTTCACCGCACATATCGGCAAGCGCAACGGCGACCGCCAAGTCGTGGCGCGTCATCGCCTCTGATAGAACCCACGGTTCGAAGCGGTCGTACAGAGTTCTTCGACGCTCAAGTTGGTTCACGTCGACTCCTCCACTGCGAACAATTGGTCGACTTCGTCGATGAGCTCGCCTGATGGTTGCCACCAGATCACCCCGCGGGTGTCGCTGACAGGCCGGGTGGGGTCCATTCCCCGCACAAACAAATAGGCCGCACCAGCTACTACATCATCTGGGTTCACCCGTGGCTCCCGACGATGCAAGTAACGCCTGAACGCAACTAAATACAGCAAGGCCTGAAGTGGGTAGCCGTGGTGCTTCATTTCGTCGACCAATTCATCGGTGGTGAATGCTGCATCATCGCTCAGCCGATTGGTTTTGTAGTCGGCGATGAAATACGATCCGTCAACTCTTGCGATGAGGTCAATTGAGCCGGTCAACATTCCTGCGATTGGCACCGTGATCTGACCATTTGCGACTTGTTGGAACCATGATCGGAACGGATCGTCATGTGGGGAATGAGCAACAACCACCTCTGCAAGTGTTGCTGCACTCGTGCTGGAAAGAGGCAACAAAAATTCGAGTTCATCGAGACGGTCAACTCGAGAAATTGTGCTCAGACTTGTCTCACCAAATGGGCCTCCGAGCGGCGCCAACAACATTGTTGACAGCCCTTCCGCGAGGATCTCCGGATCGCACTCAATGGGCTGGTAGCGAAGACGTTCACGGCAAAGATCGAGGAGGTCAGCCGTCACTGACGCCGAATCAAATTCAACATCTTCAAGAACTGAATGGACCAGCGTTCCAAAGGCAGCAGAACCAGGAATTGCGTGGAGAGGCGTCATCTCGCTCAGCCCAACCGCAGAGTGTTCTTCGGTGGTTTCGCCAGGTTCGTCGAGCCCTCCGATGTGGGGTGCCACGTCAACATCAACGCGAGTGCGGTCGCCGTCAGCCTGCAACGCTCGATCGATTGCGGTAAACGACCAGACTTTCCAGGGCTCGTCGAAGGTTCGATCGTTGGTACTCACCAACAACGACGAATCATCAATTGATTCGGCGACGGGTTGAACCCGAGCCGGGCGGGAGCCAATGCGAACCAGTTCGAGCGCCTCAGGAATTTCTGCTGCCAGTCGCGCAACGTCTCCGGCACATGACCGCTCAAGGAGATCAGCAAGCGGCCGAGTGCCCCTGGAGAAGCCGGGCACCGTCCACAGCACAAGTTTGTGGACAGCTCGGGTGAGCGCGACATACAGATTTCGCAGATCCTCGCCTCGGGCTTCAGCATCGGCGCACGTTTTGACACGCATCACCGCCTTTGCCCTCGAGGAACCGTCGGCCACCCAGTAGGTATTCAGAAGCCTGCCGCCCTCGTCGGGCATTTCGGCATGAGGTAACCCCTGAGAGCCTTTCTGCGTCGTCCACAAGGTTGGACACAGCACCACAGGAAACTCCAGACCTTTCGCTTTGTGAATGGTCATGACGCGCACCGTGTCGTCATCACGATCGAGGCGACGATTCAGCGTCTCACTTGTCGAGCGATCAGAAGAGCTCTCTCGCAACTCTCGGAACGCTGCCGCAACCTCAGTAGGGCTGCACGAACGACCTCGGGTGCTCTGATGCAGAAGTTCACCGATGTGCTCAATGTCGGTGAGCAACCGCTCACCACCAACACGAGCAAGAGCCCGTTGTTGGTATCCGTCTTGGCGCAACGCTGCAAGCAGGTGCGCAACTCCTCCCGTAGCGAGGGCCCGAACCCGTTGCTGCTGCCGACTGAGCAACGCCGCCTCATGTTCGCTCTCAACGTCATCGACTTGACTGACATCAACATCTCCAAAGACACCAATCGCGACCGTTCGCGCGGCACGCAGGTCTGTTGGACGCAACAGACTTTGTAGAAGAAGTCGCCATTGAAGAGCGGCCGGAGAATCGAGCACAGAGTCGGTACCGCTTGTCACTGCCGGAATGCCCGCCGCTCGCAGAGCCGACGCATAGACCTCTGCATCGGAGTTCGACTTCACGACAATGCCGATATCCGAAGGTCGAAGCGACTCGGCAGAACCGTCTTGCTGTCGGATAATTCGACTCTCACCGAGAAGGCTCACCACCTCAGCAACAACGTCCGCGAGCACCCAGTTACGTGCGGTTCCCGCATCGACGGAGCCTTTCGCATCAAGTGGAGGCTCTATCGATCGAATCTGCATCGGAGGCTGTTCACCGCTCAGTCCATATGAACTCATTTCTTTGCCGGCGAGAACACGCTCGAAACCGACCCGATCATCGCCGAAGGTCGCCTGCCCAAACACGTGCTCAAGGGCAATGAGCATGTCGGCGTCTGAACGGTAATTCGTGTCGAGATGAAAGCGCCGACCACCATGCTGATCGGCGTACTCAACTGCATCGAGATAGGCAGATAGTTCGGCTCCGCGGAAGCGATAAATGGATTGTTTCGGGTCACCAACAACGACGAGAGGCACTGCAGGAGTATCTGTGTGTTGCTCGATGAACGCCGTCCGGAAGATTTGCCATTGCACGGTGTCGGTGTCTTGAAACTCATCAACGAGAACAAGCCGGAACCGCGAACGGAGCTCTGCGATGATCGATGGGCCTCGAACCTCATCACTTAAGAGGTCACGGGTGTCGACGAGCATTGAATCGAACGAGCCTCGCCGCCAACGTCGTCGTCGTCGAACCACTTCGGCCACCGATGCTTCGATGATCTCAATGAGGCTGTTGATCTCAGCTTGAACCCCGTCTGGAGCGTCAGGGTATGTCGCCATGCGAGCATCAGGCAACGCCAAACGGGTTTTGACCGCATCGATGACCCGAGATGGATTAGTGATCGTGTGCTGGCCGGCGAGGATGACATCGTGAACAACCTCACCGATGTCGTCGCTATCGGAGGAAATCTCGGCCGTTGCTACACCGACCGAGGTGAGCAACCGATGACAGAACCCATGAATCGTCGACACGGTCATCGCATCGAATTCAGTGAGCGCACGTCGTAAATGTTCAAGGCGAGACCGGCGACCTGCCTCATCGTCACTATCAGGCTCGACCAGCAAGGTGTCAACCGTGTCGGTGAGATGCACCCAGTCTTCGGGCGGGGCCGTCAAGGCCTCAATGCCTTGCACGATGCGGGCGCGAAGTCGACCTGCAAGCTCCGCCGTGGCAGCATCGGTAAATGTCACCACGCACACTTCGCGAGGGCTGAATTCTCCTCTTGCGAAACCAAGTAGTGCGAGACCTGTGATGGAGTAGGTTTTGCCAGTTCCTGCAGATGCCTCGAGCACCGTAAGACCGGGGCCTGGCGGTTGCGAGATGTCAAATGGCAAGCTTGAGGTCATGATGCGACCTCATTCATTGACTGCAATTTTCCCGTGCTGTCGTTGATCTCAACAGAGCGAAGAAGCGAGGCGAACCACTCGTCAACATCACGCAACGTTGTTGTCTGGTCGAGCAACTCGTCATAGCCAAGGTCAAAAAACAAATGGTTGAAGGCCTGCTCACGTTCGCCCGGTCGCGCCTGATTGCCCTCCCATTCACCTTTTGGATCTCCGCCACAGCACTGCGCAAGTGCGGTACCTGCAAACAGGGGCACCGGCCGGATGAGAGCCTCTCGACGCAAGTTGATCACACCATCGAGTAATTCACGGGGGTCGGCTGATCGGGTCAATGAAGCTGTGAGATGACGGACCCGCGCTTTCGTGTTGCTTACTCGATACATAGAGAGGCGCCACTGTGTTTCAGGAGACGCAACCGAGAGAACAACAAGGTCGACCAATCGTTCACAGAAACGGGTGGCAAACGATGATGAGGCGGCGATGTCGAGAAGTGTTGAGCCATAAAGCGAATCGATCACCCCGGTCAATTCGACATCGCCATCTTCTCCAGTGATGTGGACGTCGAGAGACGTCGTAACGAGCGGCAAGGTCATTCCCTCAGATGACAGCGCATCAACTATTGCCTTTGCATCGTCTCGTGCTGTCTGCAGTGATGCAGCTCCATACACACCAGGAGGAACATCACCTGATGCGGTAAGGAAATCAGCCCAGTCGTCTGAATGCCCTCCACTCATGGCAGATGACAACATGTCATGACGTAACCCGAAACGGTCGAGCCCATCAAGGCCAAGCGGGATGTTCGACCCGCGCTCGCGCCCAAACTCTTGGAGAGCGGCGAGATGAAGACGGTCCTCGCAGAACGTTCGTATCGGTTGGCTAAATGCATGACGAAGATCGGCGACGGTGCTCGGCCCATCGGGGCGCTCAGTTAACACCGGTGACTCAGGTTGCTGTTTATGTTGACTGCGGCGGGACATCGCAGCCTCGACCGCGCTTCGATCATGGCTCCACGGTCGATCGCTTACTTCAGGGTGGATGACAAAATTTGCTTCCGACCAGGTCTGTCGCGGGTGGTGCACCAAGGGAAATTCGCGGCCAATAAGGTCAGCAAGAGCATCGATGAGTTCGCTGAGTGCAGCCGACGGTGAGACCTCGGACCCACTCGTGACATCACATCCCGTCGAACAGATGATGAGCCGATCTTGGGCCGACATGACGGCGTCTAAGAGCTGGGCTTGATATTCACTTCTCTGGTCTCGGTCACCGATGCACTGTGGCGATTGAGTGAGGTCATCGGGGTTGCCGAGAGTATTTGGTTCTCCCTCTCGGTCGACTCCTAAGAGACAAACAACGGCATGAGGTACTCCGCGTACAGCAGTAAGCGAAGACACCGTCACTCGCCCGGTCTGAAATCGAGGCATTCCCGCTGTCGAGGCCAATCTCGAGTTGACCAATACAGCAAGATCGGCGGGGTTCGCCGCCACCGACGCAGAGCAGTCCCCAGCGAGTTCAACCTCGTCGCGAAGTTGCTCACACAGGCGGTCGACTGCTCGCCACCACAGCACCTCATCGCCACTCACGGACACAAGTTGGCCGAGCGCTTCGCGGAATGTGACGAACCAGTCTCGAGGTGTTGCTAACAGGTTGAGTTGGGTGCAACTGTTGTGCAGTTGCTGAAGGAAAAGAGCGGTTTTCCCGAGTAGCGCAATGTCATCGAAACTCACTTCTCGGAGCGGTGCGATGCGATCGCCAACAAGTTCAGGCCCACTTGCGGCCGTGGCGACAGCCGAGACGAGACGGTTCAACGCGTCGACCAGTGTGAATGCACCGAGGGGCTCGATGCCGACCGCGCGCTGGTCGTCTCCGTCAAGACCCCAACGAGCATTTGCCATGGTGAGGAGTTCGCTCACACGATCGACATCAGCGGGTTCGATGTCGAACGACATCGCAACAACGGGCTGTGCCAAGAGTTCAACCACGTCATTAACTCGAAAACGCCCATCGAGTAATCGCAGCAACAGTTGGCCGACGCTCGCAATCGGGTTCGTCACTCCAAGCGAACGGTCAGCAATTTGTACTGGAATCTCGGGAACGCCGGCCGCAGGGTTACCAGCGAACACCGACTGCACCAGTGGAGCGAAACGTTCAACGTCGTTACTGAGCACCACAACGTCCCTTGGCGCGAACACCGCCGACCCGTCACGATGCCGTTCGTTGAAAAGGTGAAGAAGATGGTCTCTCAGTACCTCAACCTGGCGTGTTGCCCCAAACGTTCGGTGAACGGCAACGGTACGGTCGAGCGACACTTCAGTATCAGGGATGGCGTCGTGATCAATGGCGTCTTGAAGTGATGACAGGAGAGTGCTGTCGTCTTTGCCTGCAGAGTTGCGATTGACATTTAGAGGCCCCTCCACTTCCCCGCTGGTGGCCAACACAGAATCGAGTAGCAGCGAGTGACCCTCTTCGTTGGTACGACCCCACACCTCATTGAGTCGAAACCCGCCTGCTGGGCGAGGATGTGCGTCGCGCAGCGCCGGAAATCGCAACTCTTCTCGCCACGCTGATCGAACAGACTCCCACCTCGACGATGACGACACAGGAGCGAACACTGCGACCTCGGTCTTCGTTGATAACACCCGAAACAAATCGAGTTGAGGCTGCGGCATCGTCGTCAAGCCAAATATCGACACCCGCTGTGGTATCGAACCAGTGAATGAGATCTCATCTGCGGAAGCATGCGTGAGTTGCTCGAACACGCGAGCATCTGATCGCCCTAGACGCGCTTCGAGTTGCCGCCAGAGTTCTGGTTGCCAGAGATGATGGTCAGCGAGGGCCTGTAACGATCCGTCGACATCTTCTCCATCAGACCATCGTCTCACCATGTGGGGTCGGTAGAGGATGTAACGATCGAACACATCGGCAATCGCACGTGCCCGCATGAGATCGTCGACACCACCTTCTTGTTGGATGGCATGGATCGCCCACGTCAACGGACCTGTCTCCCAACTGCCCATCTTTGAGTCGAGACTGAAGATGTCTTTGAGGAACCTCGCCGGGAACAGGAACTGAATGTTGGAACAAATGCCAAGGCGAAGGGCGATTGCGTGGGTTAGCCATGAACGAACACCGTCACCCGGGACCACAATGGTTTCGGGGAGAAATGGGTCATCGGGCACCTCGCTCAGACGGTCAACGAGTCGGTCAGCAAGCGTCTCGAGGTCATTCGCGACGACGAGGTGCATTCCCATTCCTACGATCGTAGGTGCTGGGTGTGACGTCGACGCTGGTGATGGCCAGCATTCTCACTGCTACCGACACCTTCACGCGGCGGTAGCCTTTCCACGTCATCCCGCCCTCGTAGCTCAGGGGATAGAGCATCGGCCTCCGGAGCCGTGTGCGCAGGTTCGAATCCTGCCGAGGGCACCAGCAATGGGGCTATCGCACGGCGAACAAGTCGTAAACAACCGACATTGCGTTTCGACCCGCCGACGCAATAAAGATGGTGTTGTTGAGCCATTCAAGCCCACGGCCACCACTCTCAAGATTGACCTGAAGCCTGAAGTAATACTCGTCTCGGGCGACATCCTCGCCGGCTGCCACCCTTGCCAACACCTCAGCAGGCCCATGCCGAAATCCACTTGTTGCGAGATAGATGAGAGAGCCGTCAGCGGTCCTTGCTGAATAGCGGGTGTCAATTACGGCTGTTCCGTCAGCGGACACAATCTGCCAGTCAGCACCACCATCCAGAATTTCAGCATCCAGCAGCGGACCCGATATCGATCCGCCAGTGATGGGGATGACCCGACGCTGCCCGGTAAGAACCGACCCGAGCTCTAGGGGTTCGCCAAGTTCAACATTGACATGAGCGACAAACTCCAACTCAGGAACGTGCTGAGGGGGTGACATGAAAACGTGAGTCGAACTTAGAGAGGGTGACGTGTCGGGAATGTCACCGGGATATTGCGCGGCCCTCGAACCTGGCCACCCGCCCACGTGACCGCATCGGCATCAGTAATTTCAAACTCGGGAATCATCCTCAAGAACTCTTCGATCGCTACCTGCATTTCCATGCGAGCAAGGTTTGATCCAGCACAACGATGGATACCTGAACCGAATGCAATATGGCGGTTGTGCTCACGATCGATGATCACTTCCTCTGGGTTGTCGAACATTGCCGGATCGCGGTTCGCAGCAGGGAAGGTCAGCATCACTCGATCGCCTGCCTTGACCTCGCGATCACCAAGCATGGTGTCGTGATTCGCAACTCTGGCCATCGTCACCGGTGAATACGCGCGGAGAAATTCCTCAATCGCGGTCGGAATAAGGTCGGGCTCGTCGACAAGTCGCTGGCGATCTTCGGGGTGCGTTGCGAGGTGCAACAGGGCTGAGCCGATTGAACTCCACGTCGTGTCGATTCCGGCGATGAGCATGAGACCGACATTGCCTCGAATGACTGGCATCGGAACGGGCTCGCCATCAAGTTCGGCATCGAGCAGGAATGAGATGAGATCGTCGCCTGGATTTTCTTGCCGGTGCTCGATCTGTTCCAAGAAGAATTTTCTGATGATCGAGGCATAGTGCTGCCGAATTTCGTCATCTTGCAATCCGAGTTCAAGCGCGCCCTGCACCCATGTGGTGAACTCATCTGCCATCTCAGGTTCAATGCCAAGAATCGCAGCAATGATTCGGGGCGGGATCTGACGTGCGTATTGCTCTGCAATGTCAGCAGATCCCTCTTCAATAAATTCACGAATCAGTCGTCGGCACAACTCTTGGGTGTGGTCGCGGTACTTCTCAACCGCCTTCGGCGAAAAGAAGGGCAACATGAGCCTGCGTTCGGGGGTGTGGTCAGGTTCATCGGTGGCAATAATCGATCGAATGCGGTCGCCGTTCGCGTCATACGACTGTGGAACAGGGGTAACGGTCACCGAGTACGACGACCATGTCTCGGTGTCAGCCGCAATCGACCTCACTCCCTCATAGGTCGTAGGCATGAATGTGACCTCGCGGCGCTCAGTGCGCGCAAACGGGCATCCCTGCTCACGCAGCTCACCCCACACCGAATATGGATCTTTCACAAACTCCGAATCAAATATCTCGAAGTCATTTGCCCAATCTGATACTGGATCAACTGCGGTCATCATTCCCCCTCGATGACGTTGCGGGCGCTTCCGCCTTCTGATCGAAATCGTAGCGCACACACATTTAGGTGTACACCGTGCCGTGACGGCTACAGCCGAGAGGGGTCAAAGCCCAGAGGAAGTTCTAAGCGATGTTCCGCCAGCAACTCAACGTTGGCAAGCAACTCTGGGGTGCGGCCATCGGCCACTACACGACCGTCGCTCACAATGACCGACCGATTGCATAGCTGCAGAGCAAGGGGAAGGTCATGAGTGACGATGAGTTGTGTCTGCGTGAGGGAGGAAAGCAAATCAATGAGTTCGCGCCTGCCCGCAGGGTCAAGACCTGAGGTGGGTTCATCAAGAATGAGGACGTCTGGGTCCATTGAGAGCACGGTTGCAATCGCGACCCTTCGCTTTTCGCCGCCGCTCAAATGATGGGGGTTTCGATCGGCGTAGCCGGCAGCTCCAACCCGTTCGAGCGTTCGTTCTACCAGCTCGTCGAGTTCTGCACCGCTGACACCGAGATTCGCTGGACCGAACGCCACATCTTCACGAACCGATGACATGAAAAGTTGATCATCTGCGTCTTGGAACACTGCGCCAACCCGGCGGCGAACTTCCATCAAATTCGATTCGACAACAGGAGTATCACCAATCCGGACCTCGCCAGATTGAGTTGCCAAGAGGCCATTGAGATGCATGACGAAGGTGGTTTTGCCCGAACCATTCGGCCCAAGCACGGCAACGCGTTCACCCGCATTGACATCGATAGTGAGCCCTCTCAATGCATCGTGATGCTCCCCCGGATACCGAAAACCGAGTTCGCGAACCGAAATCGATGAAGCTGACATCACACCACCGCCACCATGAGCACCAATGCGGCACCAAACGGGCATAGCAATACGGTCAGCCACTCTTTTGTTGACGCTCGTTGCTCAGACACCGTCGGCATCACTCCGGTGTAGCCGCGAGCAAGCATCGCCTGGTGCACGCGTTCCCCCCTCTCATAAGAACGAACAAAGAGCGCCCCTGCAGACGACGCAATCGGCTTCACTTGCCACAGCCATCTCGGGTCGTGACCTCTCGCCACCATCGAGCGACGCATACGCCCAAGTTGTTCAACGAGGACATCGATGTACCGCAGCATGAACGCAATGATCGCCACCAACAGTCGGGGAACTTTCAGTCGAGTCATGCCATGCAAGAGCTCCGCGACAGGAGTCGTTGCCGACAGCGCAATACTCATCGTTGCGCCTAACCCAGCTTTCGCAAGAATGTTCCACGTTGCCCACAGTCCGTCAACCGAGAGCGAGACGCCAAGCACGCGCACCGACTCGCCGCCCCCAATAAATGGCACGATCAGAGCGAACATGACGAACGGAATAATCACTGATAAACGCTTCAGATAGGTCAAGACGCCAATTTTGGTCGTCGCAATAATGATCCATGCCCCTACTGCATAAAGAGCGAACGCCACCGTTTCTCGTCGTGGCGTCATCGCAATCACGACAACGATCGCAACTACCGCAACCAATTTCGCCTCAGGCGACAAACGGTGAATTCGCGAGTCTCCTGGCACAAAGAGACGCGAAACGGTCGAACCATGAGCTCCCGACATGAAGTGCCCGACCTACGTAGTCTGTCGACGACGGGCGGAACGAGATGCGCTCACCACACCGCCACCGACCAGCAGCGTTATGCAGATTCCTGCGACTCCGGCAACTGCCAGGCTCACCGACTCATTCGATATTCCTGCCGTCGCGTAGTCGGAGAACCAACTTGAAGCCAATGCATGATCTGTGGCTGACTCCTCAAAGCCGTTATCGATCGCAACACGCTCAAGGCCATCTGGGTTCGACGCGGCGAATTGGCTGACCACGACGCCCACCACAACTGCAGCACACATGCTGCCAATCACAAATGGTCGGAAACCGACGCGAGACGTCGTGTTCAACTCATCAGCAGACAGGTGCGTAGCACCCCGCACAAGGTCGGGTCGAGATGCCATCACCGCGGAGAGCACGAGACCGGTGATCACCGCCTCACCAATGCCGATCAACACGTGGACGCCGACCATGGCTCCGAAGACGGTGTCGAAAGCCACCGGAGCAGATGCTCCAAACAACCATTCGATTGAGAACGCCGCCGCAGAAAGGACAACCGAAATTCCAGCCGCAACAGCTCCAGCACCGGCAACTCCTGCGGAGGTACGTGGCATCAGTTTCCGTAACAGCACAAATGCTGCCCATCCGCCGAACGCAGTCACAATCGCCATATTGAGCGTGTTGTAGCCGAGCGCCGTCAGTCCACCATCTGCGAACAACACCGCTTGCACGATCACAACAACCGAAACCACCAACATTCCCACCCAGGGGCCGAGAAGCACTGCCGCCAACGCCCCACCGAGCAGATGGCCAGTAGTTCCGGCCGCTACCGGAAAATTCACCATCTGTGCCGCGAAGATGAAGGCCGCAGCAACCCCGGCGAGCGGCACCTGGCGATCACCGAGTTCACGACCGGCGTAACGGACCCCCGCCGATACTGCAACGAGCGCAATCACCGCAGTGATCACGGCGACGGATGGCTCTAAAAACCCATCTGGAGCATGCATGGCGACTGCCGACGTCATACTCTGACCGTAGTGAGGGAACTTCCTTACTGCAAATCGTTCGCAATATACGTGTAAGCCGGATGTGTAGCCGGCCCCTCGGAGAGTTTCAGACCCGCCGCAGGGCAGCGTGTAACACACTGCCTTTCACAGCCCATAAGGTGTCATCCATGAGTATCGATGAGGTGCTGCGCGCTCAGGACTTTCGAGTCACTCGTGCCCGCACACTCGTCTGGCAGGTTCTCGACGAGGCGGAGTCACACCTCAGTGCAGCCGACATTCTGCAACGAGTTCGTGATTATGACGAATCGATCAACTCATCATCGGTCTATCGAGCCTTGTCACTCTTTTCAGAACTTGAGCTTGTAAGAGAAACACGCCAGGGCGAACTCAGCACGTGGGAACCTGCTCACGATGACGCAGTAATCCACCTGCGTTGCGAACTTTGTGACACCACTATTCACTTCGATGCACCAACGGTCAACAACCTCCGTAAGCAGGTCGGGAACATCACAAATTTCACCCCGACGTCAATCGACGTCCGCATCTCCGGCGTTTGTCAATCCTGCTCGTCGGCGACCTAACGTTGTCGCTGTCGTCTGCGACGCGAGTAAAGGAGAACGGCATGGGGCATGAAGTACTCATTGTTGGCGGTGGCATTGCTGGCCTCGCCACCGCGCTGAGTCTTCACGCAGAGGGCATCGATGTCGCTGTCCGCGAATCAGTACCTGAGATACGACCACTTGGGGTCGGAATCAATCTGCTCCCTCACGCCATTAGAGAACTCGATGCGCTCGGTGTACTCGACGAACTTGAGAGCGTCGGCATTGCGAGTACGACTCTCGCCTACTTCTCGGCACGCGGTCAACTGATCTGGGAGGAATCACGAGGACGTGCAGCTGGATACCAATGGCCACAGCTGTCACTTCATCGCGGCACTCTCCAGATGGTGCTTCACCACACCGCAGTCGAGCGACTTGGTTCCGACAGAGTCGTTCCCGGACGCCACCTCACCGCCATCGATCACCACGACAGCGGTGCGACCGCCCATTTTGAATGCCGAGACGGCAGCGGTGACACTGAGTCGGTAGATGCTGGCATCGTTATCGCCGCTGACGGAATTCACTCAACGGTTCGCCAACAACGGTTCCCCCGCGAGGGAATGCCGTTATGGAATGGAGCCTTGCTGTGGCGTGGCGCCGTCGAATATGACCCCATTTTGGACGGCCGAACAATGGTGTGGGCGGGTCACCCTGACCAGAAATTTGTTGCCTATCCGATTCGTGACCTCGACAACGGAAAGCAGCTCGTCAACTTCATCGCCGAGTACCGCACTGACGACCGTGAACTTCTCGAACGGGAAGATTGGAACAGAGCCGGCAATCTCGATGATTTTGCCCCTCGTTTCGATGACTGGGTGTTTGACTGGCTCGACATCCCCGAGTTGCTCCGCGCTGCTCCGGGAACGTTCCTGTTTCCCATGGTTGATCGCGACCCCCTTGACCACTGGACCGAGGGTCGCGTCACCCTCATCGGTGATGCTGCACACCCGATGTACCCCATTGGATCTAACGGTGCCTCGCAGGGAATTCTCGATGCACGAGTGCTCGCGGGATGTATTCGCTCGCATCGCAACGACCCCGACCGTGCGCTTGCGATCTATGAGGCGTATCGGCGGCCCGCAACCTCTGCAATCGTGCTCGCAAACCGCGGACTTGGTCCAGAAATGCCAATGCGCCTTGTTCATGAGCGTGCGCCAGAGGGTTTCGACCACATCGATGACGTCATCAGCCCCAAAGAAATTCTCGAGGTCACTGATGGCTATCGACGAACCGCTGGCTTCGCGCTCGAAGCTCTCTCAAGCGGTACGTCACTTATCGACGGCGACTATGCCGAAATGCCGCAGTGACGGTCACGCCGTTACCCGCCTATCGCCCCGAACGCTTCCCACTCTTCATCGGTCCACGGCGCCCGTAATTGGGTGGTCACAAAGTCTGACGTCCATCGAACCATGTCGATCCAGGGAAGGTCGGCACTCATCACTTCGGTAAATGCCATTCCTTGCAAAATGAGCGCTACGTCTTCCATCGAGAGCTCCATCTGACGCTCGTCACCATCGCCCCGTGAGAGTTCTTCTGGGCTCCACACATCACGGAGTCGATGCTCGAGGTCGACGACGCGCTCAACATCGAAGCCCCAACCAAATGCGCCGACATGCGAAGAGGCCGAGCCGCCCATAAACGAATCGAGCACGATGCCCAGTATCTGGTCGATCGAAGACGCTGCCTCGGCGGGTAGGGAGACCTGACGTGGCTCCGTCATGATGTAGCGGCGAAATCACTTGGGGCGAGAACCGACTCGCCGCCTTCAATGGCAGCCCAGATTCTCTCCGCAACTGCGTCAGCGGAGAGACCGGCACCAAGTTTTGGCGCTGTTCCAAATTCTGGGCGATCTGACAAGCCCGTTTCGGTATGGGGCGGCCTGATATCGATGCAACGCACTCCCTGCCGACGCCAATCTCGCGCCATCACCGCAACCGCTGCCGATAAGCCTGCTTTCGCTGCCGTGTACACACCGGTGCCGAGCATGGTTGTATCGGCAACGGCTCCAGTGATAACACCAATAGTTCCACCGTCAGCCATCATCGGTGCGACGAGGCCGCATAACGCAAGCGGGCCCACCAAGTCGACGTTGACGAGAGACTGCATTGCATCAGATCGGGTCATGTCAACCGGCCCAAAACCAACAACACCGCTCGCAATGATGACGACATCAAGTCGACCTAACTCTTCCAGCGCAGCATCCACGATGCGCTCTCGGTCGTCAGCAGAGGTGATATCGCCCGGCACGTGCAAATGTTCGCCTCCCGGACCTCCCACAGACCTCGAAGACGTCACCACGCGAGCCCCCTTCGAGACCGCAGCCGCAGTAATCGCTCTACCGAGGCCTCCCGTGCCACCAAGCACCAACACTGCCGAATCTCGTATTTCCACCCCGACAGTTTGTGATGCGAAGCTCGATTAGTGCACTTCGTGCGAGAGATCTTCCTCACCAGAAGATGTCGACCACACGAGACGATCAAATACCGCACCAGATCTGGGTCGAGCGCAACGCTGCGACCGATTGAACCCCAGCCGCAATCTTTACAACGCAGGTCACGCCGTCGGAGGATCAAAAGCTTCGCCCGCAGCGGCAGAGGACTGCTCGTCCACTGCAAGACAAATCGAGTGCACCGCCATCTCTGAAGTGTTGGCAAGAACAACGCCGACCGACCGCACAACGCTTCCCACCAGGAAAGCGGCGATGAGTCCCCGCAGAGAGATAACCATTCCACCCTTGTCACTCTCATTGAAGTAATACGAGACGAAAAGACCTGTAATCAGTTTTACTGCAACAAAAAGCTGGAAGAGAAAATCTTCAGCGTGTCCGCTGCCTTCACCGAGGCATCTGCCTTCGCAAGCGCATTTTGCTGTGCTCTACTAAGGTGTGAATTCCCTGACATGGCTCAATCGTCTTACACGATGGCATTCCGCCAGCGCTCCGATGGCGACTACCAGTGGCCAGAGAAATTACGGTCAAGCACATGAGAACATCTGTGAACGACCTCGTGCGAGAAGCAAAGGCACGAATTGAAGAACTTTCCATTGAGCAACTCCAAAACGAAGTTGCTGCCGGATCGTGCACTGTCATCGATATCCGCGACTTCCGCGAGCGCCTTGAGAAAGGTGCTATCCCCGGGGCGGTCTCGAGCCCACGTGGAATGCTCGAATTTTGGTTCGACCCGGACAGCCCGTATTACCGAGAGCAGTTCAAGTTCGACAATCGCTACGTGTTGTACTGCGCCGGCGGGCAGCGCTCAGCACTTGCCACAGCGGTATTGAATGACATCGGTTACACCAACGTGGCACACCTCGAGGTCGGCTTCAACGGCTGGGCTGATGCTGGTGGCGAAGTTGAAGACGTCAGCGCAGATTCGAAATGGGTAAAGCGCTCCTGACGAAGATTCCGCATGCATCTGTGTCGGTGCAGGTAGGAAGAACGCCTCACTCAAGGTAAATCGAGCGAACACATTCGTCTCAATGATCCCGTCAGGACCTTTCATGAATCTGGTTGACCTTTCTTCCCGCTCACTTGGCCAACTCGGCGAAGTTGGCCCGTTCTCTTTTGGCATGTGGCGATTCACCGACGCTGACTTGCAACGCCGAATCGAACTCGTCGAATCTTCTCTCGACGCCGGTCTCAACCTCATCGATACCGCTGATGTGTACGGACTCGACTGGAACGGCACCGGGTTTGGCACTGTCGAAACCGCCCTCGGTGAGGTTCTACAGCAACGTCCAGAGCTTCGCGAGCGCATGGTGCTAGCAACGAAAGGTGGCATCGTCCCACCCGCCCCTTATGACTCGTCGCCATCAGCAATCCGTGAGGCGTGCGAGGCTTCACTGCGACGTCTTCAGGTCGACACCATCGACCTCTTTCAAATTCATCGACCCGACATGTTCGTGCACCCTGAGGACCTTGCTGCGACACTGACGTCGCTGCGGAAAGAAGGAAAAATCCGCGAAGTTGGAGTCTCGAATCACACCATCCCTCAAACGATTGCACTCCAATCGTTCCTTCCATTTCCAATGCTCACCACGCAACCGCAATATTCTGCGCTCGACCTCACGCCCTTGCGAGACGGAACTTTCGACCACTGCATGACCACTGGGCTCACCCCTATGGCTTGGAGCCCACTAGCTGGCGGTCGCCTAGCGACAGGTGAAGACGTTCGGCCAGAACTGCTCGCCGCCCTCGACCACCTCGCTCAGCGAGAAGCAACTGACCGAGCGGGGGTCGCTCTAGCATTTGTGCTCTCGCACCCAGCACGACCAATAGCGATCGTTGGTACACAGAATCCAGAGCGGCTTGCGCACGTTCACACATCAGCGAATATCAACCTTGACCGCAACGATGTGTATGCCATCATCCAGGCATCTGAGGGAACCCCTCTCCCATGAGCCCCCAACCGGTCGAAGTTGCATGGTTTGGGGCGCTATGCGATGACGACTACGAATTCCTTGGAGTGACCGAGGCTCATCGAGCGAGTTCATGGACACATTGCTCTGCCATCGTGCGAGCAGCCGATCGAAATGGTTTTGACAATGTGTTGCTTCCTTCGGGATACGACCTCGGCATCGACTCGACAGCCTTTGCTGCTGCAATCGCTACTCACACCGACAACATTCATCTACTACTCGCGGTTCGCATCGGTGAAATGTGGCTACCGCAACTTGCTCGTCAACTCGCATCAATTGATCAGTTCGCGAACGGCCGACTCACCATCAACATCATCTCATCTGACATACCGGGTGAAACCCTCGCATCAGGCCACCGATATCAGCGGACTCGCGAATGGATGCGCGGTTTACGAGCACTGCTCTCGAGAGAGGCGCTCGAGATACAGGGAGACTTCGTTGACCTGTCGGTCGCCCCTCCTCGAGCAGCAACCTTGAATGGTCAGTGCCCACCGCTGTATTTCGGAGGATTCTCCGAAGATGCCAAAGACGTCGCCGCATCAGAAGCAGACGTCTTCCTTACGTGGCCGGATACCGTCGCTTCAGTTTCGGCGACAGTTGAAGAAATGCAGAATCGCGCAGCCGCCTATGACCGTGAGCTCATCTGCGGATTGCGGACTCATGTCATCGTGCGCGAAACCGAAGGTGATGCTCGAGCTGCAGCCGATCGACTCATCTCACGACTTGATGATGAGGCGGGTGCTGCGATGAGGGGCAAGTCTCTTGATTCAGCCTCGGTTGGCGTGCAGCGCCAAGCTGCCCTTCGCGAGTCGGCAACCGGTGATGGCTATGCCGAAGACCACCTTTGGACCGGAATTGGCCGGGCGCGAAGTGGCGCTGGGGCCGCAATTGTTGGTGACCCCGATCAGGTTCTGGCAAAACTGCAGGCCTATCAGCAGGCCGGCATAGGTGCGTTCATTCTCTCGGGCTACCCACACCGCGAAGAGTGCGACCTATTCGCAGAACACGTACTTCCACGAATCAATCATTCACCGCTGAAGCCACGCTGGGCAATGTCTCATTAGCCCGTCGTCTGCAACCCACACGTCGCCACAACGGGATATTTCTGCCACCTGAACGGTGCAAACAACAGCCACCCAATAGCCGCAGATAGCCTTGCCTGGGTGAACCAGGTGAAGAACCGTCTCCAGACTCTTGGGCTTCTCGATCGGACATTTGCTGTTGCGACCGACGAAGACATCACCGCTCTTGTCGAGGCTCTCGATGAAGACCACATGGAAGCGCTCACCGAGCTCGTCGGCGGTGAGCCCGATGCGGTGAGAGTTCGAGATGGAGTGAGCCGCGGACGTCTCGATGGCACGATGGAAGGCATCGCCATCGTTCTCACCGACGCTTGCCTTGCCGATTGCATCGAAGAACTTGGAGATGAAGCTGACTACCCGAGCACAGATGACCTCAATGAAGTGCTTCCGGGAATTATCGAACGCCATGGAATCCCTGCGACTCGCATCATGCTCGCAGCGACGATCGCTGGCGAGGCTCCTGCTGCAGCAATCATCCGAGAGATTCTCAAGTCTGATGAAACGCTCGGCCTCCCGGCGGTTGAAACAAGTTCAGTTGTTCCACTGCGCGATGACGACAACTCTGAAGATCGCGACGAGATCAAAGCCCGCCGCAAAGAAGCCAAAGCAAAAAAGCAGGCCGAGGCTCGCGCACGACGCGAACAGGCTCAGCGGGCAAAAGGTCGCTGAACCGCTCGCCTCGGCAACATCGTCCACAGCATCACGAGGCCGCCAAGGGCGATGACTGCCGCTACTGCGAACCCGCCACGCTTTCCGTAAAACTCGGCAACGGTGCCGAGGATGAGTCCGCCCGCCACGCTACCGATTTCGAAAAACGCGGTGAACGAGCCCACCGCAACGGCGCGCTCAGATTCAGGAACTGCATCGATCACCGCTGCCATCAGCGGCGGGTAATTAAACGCCATTGCGATACCGACGAGGACTGCCGCAGTCCATAGCCCCCATACCGTCGGAACCATGGCAAGGACCGTCATGCCAGCCGCCATGAATAACAACGCGATCGTCACCATCGGATGCGCGCCGAGGGCATCAGGTAGACGGGCGCCAATCAAACGCAAAAACAATGAAATCGAGCTGTAGGCGAGAAATAATCCTCCGGCACTCGATAGCCCGACCGAACGAGCATGGTCTGGGATAAACGCCCCAAACGCTGCGAATGATGCAAGTGTGCACATCAGCACAAGGCCCGGCGCAACTGCAGCGCGATGAAAGAGCGAAGCCTTCGTGTCTGAACGTGGTGCTTTGCGGTCGACCCTCGTAGGAATAAGCCGAGACATCAGCGCTGAAGCGACCGCAAACAGTGACGCCACCGCGAAGAGCAAGCGGTAGCGATCGTCGGCGAGCACCCATTCACCGAGCACGGGACCAAGGCCAATGCCGGTGTACACCGCTACCGACAAATAACTTGCACCTTCTGCTCGCCGACCCTCCGGCGAAAGGTCTGCTATCAGTGTCGCTGCAGCAACAAAGATCGCAGCCTCACCTAAACCCGTCATCACTCGGAAAGCCAAGAACACTGGAAGGTTTGGCGCAAAGCCGGCAAGCACCCCTGCGCCAGCGGTGATCAATGCACCAGATGTCATCAACGCTCGTCGTCCGTACCGGTCGCTCAGTCGACCTACAAATGGACGTACTGCGATCGCTGCGATGGCAAACGCCGCAATCGCAACTCCAATACCGATCTCGCCACCGTTGAGTTCAAACTCAACAAAGCGAGGAATCGCAACGATTGCCATTCCCACGTAAAGGAAAAACAACAGCATGGTTGCCGTTACCGCAACAAACGGCAACGTCACGAGACGCGTTGATGCTCGCGTGTTCTCAGCGACGCCTGTCGCTGATCGATTCACCGGCCCCTACTCAGGGCGAGGTTCTTTTGGCAAGCCAAGCACGCGTTCACCAACGATGTTTCGCTGAATTTGGCTCGTTCCTCCCCAGATCGTCTCCGACCGTGAGAAGAAGAAAGACGACATCATTGCGCTGACCGGGTATCCATCGCGTCGACGATCGCGAAGCGCTCCTGGCCATGAACCACTCTCTGGCCCCGAATCGATCAGCATTGATTCTGCACCGAAAACATCGAGCGCAAGTTCCATCGCTGCTTTGTGCATTTCGGACCAAAACATCTTGTTCGTTGCACCAAGCGCGATCGTGCCCATATCTTTGCTTTTGTTGAGCGTGCTCGTGAGGTTTCGAAGTCCGTTGACACGAAGAATCTGGACTTTCGTGTAGTACTCCATGAGCCGTTGACGGATCAGCGGATCGTTGATGCGACCATTTTCGGTCGCGACCTTGGCAAGGATTCGGTACTCCTCTTCGAATCGGCGGTAACCGGTGGTTGCGGACTGACCGCGTTCAAATGCGAGCGTCGAGTTCGCCACCTTCCAACCGTTGTTAATCCCGCCGACAACGTTGTCGGCCGGGCAGCGAGCATCGGTGAAGAACACCTCGCAAAATTCGGCGGTGCCGTCAGGCTGGGTGATTCCACGGACTTCGATACCGGGCTGACGCATAGGCACAAGCAGATACGAGATTCCTGCATGCTTCGGCGACTCTGCGTCGGTGCGAGTGAGCAAAAAGCAGTAATCAGCATGATGACCCTGAGTGGTCCAGACCTTCTGGCCGTTGATCACCCATTCATTGCCGTCGAGGACTGCTGTTGTCTTCAAGCTGGCAAGGTCTGACCCCGAGTTTGGCTCTGAGAAGCCCTGGCACCAACGAATTTCGCCCTTCAAAATTCTTGGAAGGAACTGCTGCTTCTGCTCTTCGGTTCCCCACTGCAGCAAGGTCGGGCCGACGAGGGTGTCGCCGAAGAAGTCGCCACGCATCGGGGCGCGAGCACGGGCAAATTCTTCTGCCAAGACAACACCTTGCATCGTGGTGAGGCCCTTACCGCCGTACTCGATTGGCCATGTTGCGCAAATCCAGCCACCTTCGAAGAGCTTCTTCGGCCATTCGCGGTTGAACTGGGCCTTCTCCTCTTCGTTCATTGCGAACCCTGGCTCAAACCACCCTTCAGGCAGGTTGTCTTGTAGCCATCCACTGATCTCGACGCGAAAATCCTCGGCTTCTTGGGGGTATGTCAAATCCATAGGCGTATTCTGCCGTGCTTCTTCGCGGACGCGGCAACCGACCTCGAAACACACCGTTCATTTTTCTCCAACATTCGCGTCACGATCGTAGGTGAGCATAAGAAGATGAGTTCTGTAAACAGCGCGCTGTCACCCCAAGAACATGCCGTGTATTCCGTCCTCGAAACCCACAAAGGACGTGTGGTGAGCCGCTACAACCTCATTCGTGAGGCGCAACTCACCGAACTCAGCGATCGTCGATGTGATGCCCTCATCTCTGCAATACGAGGCCATCTCGGATCTGACCGCATCGTGACTGTTCGCCGTCGCGGGTGGATGCTGACCGACTGAACAAACTGGTCACGAACTCGAAACAATTCGGCGACACTTGAGAAAACTTCACCCTCTACCTTCTCTCTTGTCCCGGGCAGCGTGGCCGGTGGGACGCCCCCTAATCCCATCAACTACTGAGGAGGTTCACGTGAAATCGCGTGCTCTACGAATTATTTCCGGTCTCGGTGGAACAGCGGCACTCGTCGCTTTGACACCGTCGATCGGCTTCGCCGAAGAACTCACCCCGGACGATGTCCAAATTGTGCTCAATAACATTTGGGTCTTTATCGCTGGCATCCTCGTGTTCTTCATGCAGGCGGGCTTTGCGCTTCTCGAAGCGGGCCTCACCCGAGCGAAGAATGTGGTCAATATTTTTGCGAAGAACATGGCGGACGCCATCGTCGGCATCCTTGCATTCTTCGCGACCGGTTACGCCTTCGCCTTCGGTTCAGGCGGTAGCAAGTGGCTTGGAAGTGGAAACTTTTTCCTCGGCGGCTACGACGACTACTCCGCTTTTGATGGCGGCTTGAGCCCGGCCACAACATTCTTCTTCCAGGCGGTGTTTGCCGCAACCGCCGTCACCATCGCATCTGGAGCCATGGCGGAACGCACAAAGTTCTCGGCCTACCTGGCGTTCAGCCTCGTCATGTGCGCCTTCATCTACCCAGTTGTCGTCCACTGGACCTGGGGCGGCGGACTCATTGCCCAAATGTCAATCGGCGACGCGGTGTACTCCGACTTCGCCGGATCAAGCATCGTTCACATGGTCGGCGGTATCGCTGCTCTTATGGGAGCAATGTTCCTCGGACCTCGAATTGGCAAATACTCACCAGACGGAACTCCCCGAGCCATCCCCGGCCACAACATCCCCTTCGCCATCCTTGGTGTCTTCATCCTGTGGTTGGGATGGTTCGGGTTTAACCCAGGGTCGGAGCTCGCCGCCGACCAGTACGTCATGTCGGTTGCGGTCAACACGATGCTCGCAGCCGCAGCAGGCGGATTGTTCTCTGCAGCCACCATTTGGCTCAAGGCCGGCAAGCCTGACGTCGCCATGGTTGGCAACGGCGCTCTCGCAGGACTCGTTGCGATTACCGCTCCCTGTGGAACGGTTGACCCGCTTCCAGCCGCTCTCATTGGAGGCATCGGCGGCATCATCGTTGTCTATTCGGTGTATTTCTTCGACAAGGTGAAGATCGACGACCCGGTCGGCGCGATCTCTGTCCACGGTGTCTGCGGCATCTGGGGAACCCTCTCAATTGGGCTCTTTGCGAAGTATGACGATGCCTTCTTAGGTCGCGAAGATGCAGGCCTGTTCTACGGCGGAGGATTCGATCAGCTCGGCATGCAAGCCGTCATGTTGATCATCATCATTGCGTGGGTCACCATCACCACCGCCATTCTCTTCACTGTCATCAAAGCCACCATCGGACTTCGAGTCTCAGCAGAGGAAGAAATTGAAGGCCTCGACGTTCTCGAGCACGGACTTGCTGGTTACAGCGGCGACTCAGTCTCCGTCGGCTCCTGAGTACTCCTCGAAAGGAAACAACATCTCATGAAACTCATTACTGCAATTATCAAGCCGTTCAAACTCGACGAGGTCAAGGACGCACTCAAAACAATCGGGGTGACCGGAATGACCGTCACCGAAGTCAGGGGCTTCGGACGCCAAGGCGGACACACCGAGACCTACCGAGGTGCTGAGTACAAAATTGACTTCGTTCCAAAGGTCAGCATTGATGTGGTCGTCGACGATGCCGTCGTTGGCGAGGTTGTCGATGCCATCTCATCTGCAGCGAGCAGCGAAAAAATCGGTGACGGCAAGATCTGGGTCACCGAAGTTGAGCGTCTCGTTCGAATCCGCACAGGCGAGGAGGGGCCACAGGCCGTTTAACACCCGAGGCCGAAGGCACCGTCGCCCGTCCCCTTCCTGCATTGTGCGGAGTAGGGGCCGCTCCCGGATCGCATTGCGATCCGGGAGTTGCGCGTTCGGTGAAGACCAAATCCGAACATTCTCGAAACATTCCAGAAACATGTCGTGCCTAGGTTCGCCGACATGTCTATCGATACCGGTGATACCGCGTGGGTGCTGATCTCAGCCGCTCTCGTCCTCTTCATGACACCCGGCCTCGCCTTCTTCTACGGCGGAATGGTGCGCTCACGCCATGTGCTCGGAATGCTGATGCAAAACATCTTTTCGATGGGGATCATCAGCGTGCTGTGGTCGGCTGTTGGCTACTCGCTCGCATTCGGAGGCGAAGGATCGCTTATCGGCGACTTCAGCCATGCATTTCTCGCTGACACCTCCGGTGCCTCGGGATCAATCCCAACGCTTGCGTTCGTTGCATTCCAGATGATGTTTGCGGTCATTACTCCGGCGCTCATCACCGGAGCGACTGCCGACCGCCTCAAGTTCGGAGCTTATGCAGTCCTCATCAGCGTCTGGGCGCTCCTCGTGTACTTCCCCGTCGCTCGATGGGTGTGGAACGAAAACGGCTGGATCTTCTCGATGGGAGCTCTCGACTTTGCAGGCGGTGCAGCGATTCATATCAATGCCGGTGTGGCAGCGCTTGCAGTAGTACTCGTAATTGGCAATCGAGTCGGCCATCGTGCTGAACCAATGCCGCCTCACAACCTTCCCTACACGGTGCTCGGCACCGGCATTCTCTGGTTTGGCTGGATGGGATTTAACGCTGGGTCAGCCCTCGCCGCAAGCGGTGTTGCAGCGCAAGCGGTCGTCAACACCCACCTTGCCGCCGCAGCCGGCATGCTCGGATGGCTCCTCATCGAACGACGCATCGCAGGGCACGCCACCACCTTGGGTGCAGCTTCGGGTGCAGTTGCCGGTCTCGTTGCAATCACCCCATGCGCAGGTTTTGTCGGCGGTGCCTCTCCGCTCATCATCGGCGGAATCGCTGGAGTGCTGTGCTACGCGGCGCTGCAACTGAAAGCCAAATTCAACTTTGATGACTCACTCGATGTCATCGCGGTTCACCTCATCGGTGGCCTCATCGGAACGATTTTGCTCGGCCTCTTTGCAGATACCTCGGTCAATGACGGTGGCGTCGATGGGCTCTTCTACGGCGGCGGGGCAGAGCTCCTCATCGACCAGACAGTCGCCGCGCTTGCGGTGATGGCCTACTCATTTGTGGTCACCTTCATCATTGCGAAAGTGATCGACGGAACGATGGGCCTCCGTATCGATGAAGCAGCCGAGCGGGTCGGGCTCGACCAAAGCCAACACGCAGAGTCCGCATATCAGGCATGATGTAAACATGAGGCTCATTACCGCAGTCATCAAACCGTTCAAACTCGATGAAGTGAAGGACGCACTCAAAAGCAACGGCATCACCGGCATGACCGCAACCGAGGTCCGAGGTTTCGGACGCCAAGGCGGACACACCGAGACCTACCGAGGTGCCGAGTACCAGATCGACTTTGTTCCAAAGGTTCGTCTCGAACTTGTCGTCGAACAGTCACAGGTCGACTTGGTTGTCGACACCATCGCCAACGCTGCGAGCACCGACAAGATTGGCGACGGCAAAATCTGGGTAACCGCTGTTGAGCGAATCGTGCGAATCCGCACCGGTGAAGAGGGGCCTTCCGCGATATAGAGATTCAGCGGTGCCAGATGCGCCGTTGCAGCCCTCATCGCCTACGTTGTACTCATGAGCACGACCGAGAAGCCCGCCGCTCCAAGCCGTTGGACCGCCCAGTGGAAAGAACTCAAAGCCGAAGTCATTGACACCGGTCTCTGCACGGGGTGCTCGGGTTGCGTCGTCACCTGTCCACATGACGTCATCGGTTACGAGCATGAAGAAGGCAAATATCTGCCATTCCATCTCGAATCTGAACTCGGGCCCGACAACTGTGTCCACGGTGAGAAGGGTTGCACCACCTGCACTCGAGCGTGCCCCCGCTTCGGCGCGTGGGAGCCTGCTGTTGACATGCACCTCTTTGGTCGTGTGCGTGAGCCAGATGAAATGGCGGGTATCTGGCAGCAATTGCTGCTCACCCGTGCCAGTGACGACATGGTGCACAACATGGGTCAAGACGGCGGCTTCGTATCAGCGATGCTGATTTGGCTTCGCGAACATGATTACATCGATGCCGCTCTCGTCTCTGGTGTCGAAGACGATGACGCGTGGAAGGCCAAACCCGTCGTGGTGTCAACCCGCGAAGAAATTCTTGCAACAGCCGGCAGTCGCTATACCTACTGCGCAAATCCGCTTGCATTACCAGAGGCAAAAGCCGCTGGCCACGAGCGCCTCGCCCTCGTGGGAATGGGTTGCCAAACATCTTCTCCCCCGACGATGTGGGACAGGAAGGCCGGCAAAGTGTCGAGGCCCTTCCAGTTCAACATTGGTCTTCTCTGCTCGAAAACCTTCGACGACGCCATCTTCAGCGAGCTCTTCGAAGCCAAGTACGGCCTCAAGAAGCAAGACATGGTGAAGATGAACATCAAAGGCGCCTTCCAGATCTGGATGAAGGACGGCTCGTATCACGAGATCGATCTCAAGGAATGCCACGGCTGGACTCGCCAGGGCTGTAACCACTGCCCCGACTTCGCAGCGGAGCACGCAGATATTTCCACCGGCGGTATCGGCGAAGACAATGACTGGACGCTGACGATTGTGCGCACCGACCTTGGAGTTGAGGTGATCGAGCGCATGATCGCCGATGGCGCGATCGAGGCCCGCCCGGCTCAAGAAGATGAAAAAGCGATGAAATTGCTTCGGATGCTGTCGATTGTGAGCCGGCGTCGCTGGCCTAAAGATGCAGATCCGGCTCCCGCGGTTGGCGTTCCGCCGCCAAAGAAGAAAGCTGCAGCTCCGGCCCCAACTCCGGCGAGTTGATCAGGCGCCGCGGCAGGCAGAAAGTTTCGAGCTAAACGAGTCGAGCACGATTTGATCTCCACTTAGGGCGATCGTCTCAACCTCTTCTTCTGACATTGCTTCGACCACGTCGAGCATGCATTCAATCTCTGCGTCGGTGATGTCAACACTGTTGTCGTCTTTTGTCCCTCGAAGGGTCTCGATCATTTCGATCGCCACGAGGCGGGCTGGAGGGGGACTCGAGCATCCGACGGCACTCACCGCAACGAGGGCAGCAAGTGCTAACGAGAAGAGTGGACGCCGTTGTGTGCTCACGAGGAAGTGAGGCTATCGGCGATCTTGCTCGCCTTCTCAACGACGTCGTCAAACATCTGCTCGGTCAACCTTCCTGTAAATGTGTTTTGTTGGCTCGGATGGAACGAACACACGAGCGCAGGGTGCGTGTCGGACGCTGAAACTACAACACCATGACCAAACGCTGGTCGTGGGGTGATGTTGAAATGTCGGCACGCCGCCTGGTAGCCGAAAGCCCCGAGGCATACGACAACGGCACAATTTGTCAGCAACGCAAACTCGCGATGTAAAAACGGCTCACAGGTGTCTCGTTCTTGGGTTGTCGGTTTATTTGCCGGAGGGGCACAGCGCACCGCTGCGAGTACCCACGCGTCGCGAAGTTCAAGCCCGTCGTCAATCGACAGTGATTCCGGCTGATTTGCCAGCCCTGCCCGATACAACGCCCGAAACAGCCAATCACCACTTCGGTCACCGGTAAATACCCGGCCGGTGCGGTTTGCTCCGTGTGCGGCCGGTGCAAGACCGAGAAACACAATCCGGGCCGACGGGTCACCAAACCCCGGAACCGGCTTTCCCCAGTAGTGCTCGTCGCGATACGCGGCACGCTTTTCTTCGGCGACGAGTTCTCGCCATTCGACCAGACGAGAACACGAACGGCAACTCGTGATATCGGCCTCGAGCTGCTCGAAGCTATCGATCGATGTGGTGTTGTTCTCGCTCATGCGTCGCTCCTACTTCCGTTGTAGGTTTGCAGATCGATGGCAAAATCTCGCACCGAAACACCAGCGTTCACCACGATCCTTCTCGTTCGCCATGGGAACACGCCAACGACTGGCAAAGTGCTTCCCGGTCGCGCGAAAGGTCTCTCACTTTCTGACACAGGACGAGACCAGGCAAAGACTGCTGCTGAGCGAATCGCTGCTCTCGCTCGTGTCGACGCAATTTACTGCTCGCCTCTTGAACGGGCTCGCGAGACTGCAGCACCGATTGCCGCTCAACGAGGCCTCAAAGCAAAGGTTGACCGAGGCTTGCTCGAGTGCGAGTTCGGAGATTGGACCGGTGCCCAACTGTCGAAGCTCTCCAAGTTGCCCGAGTGGTCGACGGTGCAGCGCGCGCCGTCAACGTTTAGGTTCCCTAATGGCGAGAGTTTCACTGAAATGCAGGTTCGCATGGTGTCGACACTCGACCGCCTTCGCAGCGCCCATCCCGGTGGCACCATCGTGTGCGTCTCACATGCCGACCCAATCAAAGCAGCCGTTGCGCACGCGGTCGGCACACACCTTGATCTCTTCCAACGAATTGTCATCTCCACATGCTCGATATCGGCTCTCGCATGGTCACCACACGGGCCAGCGGTGCTCGCAGTGAATACCACGGCCGGACCAATCGGAGATCTTGCGCTGTCATGAACCCGATCGATGCATCTCTCGAACATGTCGAGGTTTTCACGACGGGTTCCGTCGGGCGGCCGGGCCAAAGAACATTTTTCCTCCAAATGTCAGGTGAGGGTTCGAACTATCACGTGAAGTGCGAGAAGTTGCAGGTTGCTGCGATCTCGCAATATCTCATGAATGTTCTGCAAGACCTGCCGCCGGCAGATGAGCGCCCGATAGCAAGTTCGATGGCCCTGTCGAGCCCTGGTGATCCGGCTTTTGTCCTTGGCGGCATCGCACTCGGGTACGACGCTCACAACGACCGCCTCATTCTCGAACTTGCTGAGATGGGTGACACCGACGAGGAAGATGAGTACGAGGAGCTCGGACGAATTCGACTCTCCATTACACGAGGGCAGGCGATTGCGTTCTGCGAGCACGCCGATGCCGCCGTGTCGGCAGGACGCCCTCCTTGCCATTGGTGTGATGGTGTCGTTGATCCAGATGGGCACGTATGTCCGCGGATGAATTAGATCGCATCGAGATTCTCATGTCTGCCGACCTCGAAATCGAAGGTCGGATGCCATGGAGTTCAAATGCCACGTTTGCCGTGTTTGTGCGCTCTGGTGATGATGAGAACAGAGCGATTTACAAGCCGATTCGCGGCGAGCGTCCTCTCTGGGATTTTGAGCCCGGCCTCCATCGACGTGAGCGTGCTGCCTACGTGGTGAGTGAGTCGCTTGGCATCGGCGCCGTTCCTCCAACCGTCATCCGAGATGGCCCTTTGGGAGTCGGCTCTGTTCAGTGGTTTGTCGACGCAGATCACTCGGAGCATTACTTCACCATCTACGAGTCGCGAGATGACCTTCACGACCAATTGCGAGGAATTGCGATTCTCGATCTTGCGGCAAATAACACCGATCGGAAAAGTGGTCACTGCCTGCTTGCCCATGACCATGTGTGGGCGATCGACAACGGACTATGTTTCGCAGCTGACTACAAACTCCGAACCGTCATCTGGGACTTCGGCGGAGAGCCAATTGCGGCTCAGCATCGGGAGGCTCTCGCCAACCTTGCAGATCAGCCACCTGAGGAACTCGATGAACTCCTCGATCGTCACGAGATTGAAGCGCTACAAGAGCGCTGTCGACTCACAGCAGAACTCGGAGAATTTCCGATCGATGAAACAGGGCACCGCTACCCCTGGCCCCTCGTGTAATGCCTGCCGACGTTCACCCTGACGACGAACTTGACGCCGCAGTTCATCGTGCCGATCTTGATGAACTCGTTCGGCTCATCGACCGCCGCACCGAACTCCGAGACTGGAACGGTCTCGTAAGAACGAGACGGGCATGCATAGCGGCAGTCGACACCGGACGCCAGCTATGGCCGGCCGCAACGCTCGCAGAGTATCGCCTTGCATTGTGGGCACCCGATGAATGGTGCGCAATGGTGATGGAGGAGGACGCTGGCCGCTTTACACCAGGTCCACTCAGCGAGGTCGCAGCTGTGCACCACTCATGGGAAGGTCTTGGCTCGCACTTGGCGCCTGGACCTCTCAGCACATACTTCGCACATGAGCGAAGTCTTCGAGGTGAAGACATTCCGGCAACGGCCCGCCGCGATCTCGTACCAGTGATTGACATACCGATCGACCTTCAGTCTTGGGAGCCGAGCTACTCAGTCGCCACCTACGACGACGATGGTGCTCATCACGATCGCCCAACATTGTTGACCCCTATGGCCACTCTCGAGTTGCCGGATGATGTGAAGCCACTTGACGACACAGAGACTCAGGTGGCGTTCGCTCAGATGGTTGAAATGTGGACAGACCAGTCGAATGGGCGGTCTGAAGTGACCTGCGTTGAGGGCTCTGCCAAAGACGCAATTGCTGCGACAGGTGTTGGGCGAGCGAGGGCACGAGAAATGTCCTCCGCACAAGCGATTGACGTTTTGATGTGGGCAGGGGCGTCAGGAGGCGCTCACGGGCGAAGACGGGGGTCGGCTACGGGGCGCTTCAGTCTGTGGTGGCTGCTGTCAGCGATCGTTGACATCGAATGGTCAGATGACCTCAGCGAATTCGGCCGAATGGTCAGCCAACTCCGATGGTTCGAGTGGGACTCATGGGAACCGTCGACCGGATGGGAGTTGCGACTCGCCGCAGAATGCCAAGAGACAGGAGTCTCTTGGGCGTTCAGCGCGATTGATGTCGATTAGGAGCCGGTTTGGTTTGGTACCGGCGTCTGCCGGTCGCTCAGCCTCGACCCTCAAGTGCTTCGATGAGCTTCGGAAGCACCTTGTGAACATCTCCGATGATGCCAAGGTCTGCGACACCGAAAATCGGTGCTTCGGCATCTTTGTTGATCGCAATGATGTTCTTCGCGCCCTTCATGCCCACCATGTGCTGCGTGGCACCAGAGATTCCCGCAGCGATGTACACGTTGGGCTTCACGACCTTGCCGGTCTGACCAACCTGCATCGAGTACGGCACCCAACCGGCGTCAACGATCGCACGCGATGCGCCAGCGGCGCCCTTCAGGATCTTCGCAAGGTCGTCAACCATTGAGAACTTGTCAGCCTCGCCGAGCCCACGACCACCTGAGACGACCACGTCAGCCTCGTCGAGTTTCGGACCTGTCGACTCTTCGACATGCACTGCGGTAACAGTTGCGCCTCCGGTCGAACCGAGGTCTGGCACCGGAGCGGCCACAACTTCTGCTGCCCCGCCGCCCGCTGATTCTGCGGCGAATGACTTCGGACGGAATGCAGCGAGGTGTGGAGCAGAACCTGAGAATGAGGTGCTCACCAACGTGTTGCCACCGAAGACGGGCGTCGTCACGGTGACGGTGTCACCGTCGACTGCAACGGCGACGTTGTTCGTCAACACCGTGCGGTCGACCTTGACGGAGAGCCGTGACATGACATCACGACCCTCATAGTTCTGGGGGAACAAAATGAGATCTGGAGAGTCACCACCATCGATGACCGCCTTCATTGCCGATGCGACGGCCGCACCTGGAAGCGCACCCCCGAGGTCACCGGTCGCGTACACCTTTGTTGCACCGTACTCGCCCAGAATTCCTGCGATTGCTGATGCGTCACCACCGACGAACGCTGTCACGCTTCCGCCAAGGGTGCGAGCATGCGTGAGGAGTTCGAGCGTGCCTGATGTTGCTGTTCCGTTTGATTCCTGTGAAAAAACCCAAATGTTGCTGATGCCCATGTTCAGTTTCCTGTCTTCTCTACTCGTTCGTTGCCTGTTGCGTTTCTTAGATGACCTTGATGGTCTCGAGGTACTCGACGATCTTGCCGAATGATTCACCGTCGTCTTCGATGATGGTTCCTGCTTCGCGTGTTGGAGCCTGCTCAACCGATGCAACTGTCTGACCAGAGCCTTCCCAGCCAACTGGAGTGACACCAAGGTCTGCAGCGGTCACGGTCTCGACCGGCTTTGACTTCGCCGCCATGATGCCCTTAAAGCTCGGATAGCGAGGCTCGACCACGCCGGCCGTCACACTGAGGAGTGCCGGAAGTGGGCAGGTGACCTCGTCGTAGCCGGCTTCGGTCTGGCGGTCAACGTTCAACGTTGAACCATCGACGGTCACTTTCTTCGCAAACGTCACGGAGGGAAGCCCGAGAGCCTCGGCCATCTGTTCTGGCACAGTGCCGGTGTAGCCGTCGGATGACTCCGTTCCTGCGAGAACGAGGTCTGCTCCTCCGAGTCGTTGCACCGCAGCGGCGAGCACCTTGGCGGTAGTCAAGGCATCTGAGCCGGCGAGAGCGGGGTCAGACACCAAGAGGCCCTGGGCTGCGCCCATTGCAAGAGCGGTTCGCATTCCAGACATTTCGTCGTTTGGAGCCATTGAGACGAGCGCAACTTCGCCGCCGCCTGCTGCGTCGACGAGCTGCAACGCCATTTCGACGCCGTAGCTGTCTGACTCATCGAGAATGAGTTTTCCGTCACGCTTCAACGTGTTGGTTGATGGGTCAAGCTCTCCTGGGAGGGCCGGATCCGGGATCTGCTTTACGCATACGATGACCTTCATAAGGGACATTCTTACCCATGGGTAGCCCTAGCCCCAACCCGACCTCAGAAGTCCCTGATACCTTCATGGCTCGTGCGCCTGCTGCTCGTCGTCAACTCGTTCGCCTCATCGGTGAATGCGCGCAACACCGTTGTTGTCCACCGACTGCTTTCTCGAAACCATGAGGTCGAAATCGTTGAGACAAATCGGCGAGGGCATGCCATCCGTTTTGCCCAAGATGCCGCTCGTCGCGGGCTTGATGCCGTCGTCGCTTTTGGCGGCGACGGCACACTCAATGAGGTTGCCACGGGACTCGCCGGCACAACGACCGCTCTCGCCGTTCTTCCCGGTGGGTCTACCAATGTCTTTGCCCGAACGATTGGCATGGCAAACGATCCGGTCGTCGCTACGAATGGTCTGCTCGCCGGGCTCCAAGAGGGTCGGATCGAGCCGATCGGTCTCGGGCGAGTTAACGGCCGCTTTTTCTGTTTTCATGTCGGGATTGGATTTGATGCAGCGGTTGTTGCTCACGTCGAACGTCACGCCTCGCTGAAACGCTGGCTCGGCCATCCATTGTTCGTTTGGAGCAGCGCAATGACGTGGGCGAGAGGCTACGACCGGTCACGTTCGCAGTTTGCTATCGACGACCTTTCAACTGGCCAAAGACTTCCCGGGCTATTCACAGTCGTCCTCAACACGGGACCGTACACATATCTGGGCAATCGACCTCTCGATCTCGCCCCAAGTGCCCGTCTCCAACGCGGACTTACTGCGGTCACATTTTCGTCTCTACGACTTCCCACGATGGGCGCCGCTCTCATGAGTGCAGTTCGTGGACGATCGGTTGCGACCGTCGGAGATGTCACCGAGTGGTCACCTGCAAATCTCCTTCATATTTCTGCGGCCGATGATGACATCCGAATTCCGTTCCAGGTCGATGGTGACTACCTCGGAGACACCGAGACGCTCGACATTGACTACGTCGAGGATGCCGTTCAACTGGTGTGGCCGGGCTCGGCTAGCGAAGTCGATCTCTGACGCTTCGCGCAACGTCGGGAGCGTCAGTAATCACCGCATCGACGCCCCAATTGATCAGGCGCTCAAGGTCATCTGGTTCGTTACACGTCCACACGTTTACTCGAATTCCAAGATCGTGAGCGGCCATGAGAAGCTCTGGGGTGAGGTCTTCCCACCTCGGGTGCCACGCTGAATGAGCATGTTCCACTGCTGACGAGAGTCCGGCTTCCGGCTTGCGGCTGGTGAGAAATGCGGTTGGGATTTCAGGGCGCAACCGGTGGAACTCGTTGAGGGTCTCGAGGTCAAAACTTGAGACAAGCCATCGACTCGGATCATCAGCCCGGGTATCGAGTTCTTCGATCACCCGGTGAACAACAGCGAGATCGCTGTCGTAGGCGGGGTCGTATCTCGAATTCTTGAGTTCGATGTTCACCGTGAGTGACCCACAAGCATCGAGGCCGGAATGCAGTGTCGGGATCAAATGCGGCAAGGCGCGTAGATCGAGGGCGTGAACCTCTCGCCCATCAGCGAGGTGAGGATCGTGATGAATCACTACGACGCCATCGGCGGTGAGCCGCACGTCGAGTTCGATTCCATCGGCACCGAGTTCGCCCGCAAGCTGAAACGCAACCTCACTATTTTCAGGGGCGACAAGTCGAGCTCCTCGATGAGCAAAGATCAGGGTCACACTTCAAGGGTAATGAGTCGGTGACCTCGCAAATGGGTGATCGTTATGAGACGACTGAAGGCACCTTGCTATCACTTTGAGAGATGGGGGTATAGCAACTCGTGACGAGATATCCTGCCTGAGACTCTTGCGAGGTGACCAGAACTCGCTCTACCTTCTCTTCGGCATCAAAATCTCAACCTGGTGTGCAAGTGACGAGATTTTGAACGTAAACCCAGCATCCGACCCTCCACCCTTGAGGAGTGAATGTGACAACCACCGGACATCTTGATGTGCGATCAACGGCAGGAGACGAGTGGCGTGATGGCGCACTCTGTCGAAACACTGATCCGGAGTTGTTCTTCCCCATCGGAACGACCGGCAGCGCGATTGTTGCGATCGAGGAGGCGAAGCGTCTTTGTACAAGCTGCACGGTGAGCAACGCATGCCTCGAGTTTGCTCTCGAAACCAACCAAGACTCCGGTGTTTGGGGAGGCCATTCAGAAGAAGAACGACGAGCAATGCGTCGCGTAAAAGCTGCTGAGGCTCGGGCTGCTCGTCTCTCGAGCTAGACGGGGCGCAATTCGCTTCGACGCCGTTGGGCGACATCCAACTCGCCAAGCAAGACGCGCAGACGACAGCTAAACGTCGGCGTCGTCGACAACCGGCACGCACAGTGAGACCACGGTCCCGCGCGATCCGTTACCCGCAGACAATCCGGCACGAGTGAGATCTTCGTTCGATGCTGGGTCAATCGAGATCGTCCCAGCGAGCTCGGTCGTCACGAGAGTGCGAACAATCGACAATCCGAGGCCGGTCGCCTGGTCAAGATTAAAACCGTGCATCACGCCGCGTCCGTTGTCGGTCACACGAATGTGCAAATCCCCTTCGTGGGCGAGCGAGACGACAACGTCGCCGTCAGAGTCGCCATAGCCAAAGCCGTGTTCAACTGCGTTTTGTAGAAGTTCAGTCAGCACCACCGACAGCGGTGTTGCGATCCGGGCAGGGATTCGCCCGCCATCACCAATGACTGAAAACCGCACCGGGCGATCAGATGACTGCAAACCTTCTTCTGCCAACCGAACCAACGGCCGGACGATTTCAAGGAAGGTCACGTCGTCGCCCGGTTCGCGCGATAGCGCCTCATGTACGAGTGCGATCGTTCGAATACGGCGAACCGACTCACCAACAGCAGCAACCGCTTCAGGGTGGGTGAGCCGCCGGGCCTGCAGTCGCAATAAAGATGAAATCGTTTGAAGGTTGTTTTTCACCCGATGGTGAATCTCACGAATGGTGGCATCTTTTGACAGGATCAGACGGTCACGACGACGCAATTCGGTGACATCGCGAACCAACAGCACCCCGCCTACGACCTCACCACCTTCAACAAACGGGACACATCGACATAACAGCGTGGCTTCAGCCCCTTGCTCAAACTCTTCGATAACCGGCACTCCACGCTCAAACGCCTGACGGACCGGCCCATCGTGGAAACCCAATTCGGCTAGACGAACACCAACCGGGGTCGACTGAATCCCAACGCGGTGAAGCGCCGAGGTCGCATTCGGAGACGCAAAGCCGATGCAACCGTCACGGTCAAGGTGCATCACACCGTCGCCAACGCGCGGTGCCGACGATGAGTCGCCGACGCGTGAACTCGTCGGGAACTCTCCCGACGACACCATGCGAATGAAATGCTCAGAAATCTGCGTGTATACGCGTTCGAGTTCCCCGGGGCGGCGTCCGGTTTGTTCGATCCACTCTTTTGTCATCACGGCAACAATTTCGCCCTCATGTCGGACCGGGATCGCCATCATTCGTGATTCGTCGTCGAGGCCCTCGACGAGGACCTCGCCGTCGATCACCTCACCAGATTCGAAACATTCCGAGAGAACGACATTCTCCGACTCGTTCGCAGGAACACCCACATAGTCGGTAGTGAAGATCGTTTGGCCGGTTGCCGGGCGAACTTGACCTACGGTCATCCAGACACCGTCGTTGCTCCGCAGGTACAGCAATAAGTCTGCGAAACAGAAATCAGCCAGCATCCCCCATTCGGAGACAAGACGATTGAGGTGAGCGATCTTGACACGGTCGAGCGAAGTGTTCGCTTTTGCGAAGTCCGTTAGCGACGACATCCCCCAAAGTCTGCACCAAAGAACCCCACCGAGTCCGACATACCCGTCAGAAATGGCTACGGTACTGTCATGAACGCAAAGGCTTCTTTCCGCAGTTTCGAAGAATCAACCGAGGCCGACTGGAAGATCATTCAGAATGATTTCCCAGTCACTCAGGCTCTCGCCGCCGCCAACATTATTGAACAGCTCCGAATTCTCGAACGCGACGACGGAGGTTTCCCGGTTTCTCGGCTCGAGCACTCGCTCCAAACCGCCACTCGTGCAGCCGAGGACGGCCGCGATGACGAATACGTGTTGTGCGCCCTGCTACATGACATTGGCGACACGCTTGCGCCGATGAATCACCCGTCGATTGCCGCAGGAATCATCAAGCCATACGTATCAGAAGCCAATCACTGGATGGTTGAGCACCACGGAATTTTCCAGGGTTACTACTTTTGGCACCACATCGGTGCTGACCCGAACACACGAGAGAACCACCGAGACTCTCCATACTTCGAATACACCGAAGAGTTCTGTCACAAGTACGACCAAACGGCGTTTGACCCTGACTACACGTCAGCGCCTCTCGACACCTTCGTGCCAATCATCGAACGGTTCTTTGTGCCTCAGACAGAAGCCGCAACGGCGGCGTACAGCGCCTTGAGATAAGCCCCTCGCGAAAAGCCGATCGGGTGATCAATTGCGTGGCCAGTTCTACGTAACTCCGCGAACGGTCGGCCAACTTCGCGAGATGCAGTTCGCATCTCGCGCCCAAGGTCATCAATCGTGATTCTGCTCGAGCAGGAGGCCTGAACGAGCAGACCGCCGTCAACGGTGAGCCGCAGCCCAGCTCGGGCGAGGCGACGGTATGACGACAGCGCCTTCGGAATTGATTTCTCATTCTGAGCAAACGACGGCGGGTCGACAATGACGACGTCAAATTGCTCGCCCGAGGCGGCGAGCGACTCCATGACGTCGAATGCATCTCCTTGCTGCGCAGTGATCTCGCATCTTCGAACGGCAGCAATATTTCGATTTTGTTCGATGTTCGTCTTCGCTACATCGATGGCGGGCTGAGAGATATCCACGAGGTGAACACTCCGAGCGCCGCCTGCCGCCGCCGCGAGTGCAAACCCTCCTGTTGCGGTGAAGACATCGAGCACCCGCGCACCATCGCATGCGGCTCCGACCAGCATGCGGTTGTCACGCTGATCGAGGAAGGCTCCTGTTTTATTGCCCCGGCGAACGTCAGCACTCATCGTGAGGCCACGTTCGAGGTAGGTCAGGGTTCCATCAAACTGCGAACCAACGAGCACATCCCCGTCACCCGGAGCACCGGCCGGAGGCGACACTCGACGAGCGCAGCGAAGAACAACCCTCTCGCTCTGCAGTACCTCTTGTGCGGCCGCAATAACGTCGCCGAGATGCGGGTACCAAGCGCCGCTATACAACTTGATGACGAGAGTGTCGTCATAACGATCGAGCACCAGCCCCGGCAGGTCATCGTTCTCCCCATGGACCCACCGCCATGCACTCGTCACTGATTCATCGACAAGCCCGTGGCGACGAGCCAGCGCAGCGGTGAGCCGATCAACCCACACACGAGGTTCGATCGCAAGCGCGCCACCTGAATGCAGCATCTTGACTCGAATTGGTGACTCAGGGTCCCAAAGACCAACCCCGACCACACGTCGGTCATCGAAAATGACGGCAACACTTCCCGGTGGAAGATCGGTGGGGTCAGCGGATGCGATCGAGCCATCGAATAGCCACGGATCGCCCGACCTCACCGCACGAAGGCCAGCGGCGGTAGGCCGCACTGCGACCCGCCGTGATTGCGGGTCGAACGTCTGAGAAACGTCAGCCACCGAAACCGATGCGTCGTTCTTCCGACGTACCGAGTTCGACGTAGGCAATCTTCGCTGCGGGAATCGCGACTTCACGACCCTTCCGATCGGTCACCCACAACACATCGGTGGCCCCACCGAGGGCGGCATCAACTCGGCCATGGAGGTCGTCGCGTTGATCGTCGTCAACCTCAAATGCCAATTCTCTCGCAGTTTGCGTTACACCAATTCGTACGTCCACACGTCGTACGGTATCGCTTCTGCTGAGTACCCACCCCACGTTGCTGCAAGTGGACTCGGATTCACTCACACTGCGAATACTGCGAAGTGCGCTATTCCACTTGAGCGACGTAGGCGGATACCCACGACAACAATGCGAACACGAGCGCAGCAACTGCGAACGGCGTGACCGAAACATCGATGCGGGTTGCGACGAGGCCGCCGAGGATGGAGCCACCCAGCATCCGAAATCCGCCCGACAGCGCAGAAACGGTCCCGGCAATGTGAGGTAGAGGCTGCATTGCTTCTGCGTTCATGTTCGGCATGATGAACATGAACGCCGACAGCATGAGCCCAAGCGCCGGCATAAACACCCAGAACGACGGCTGACCACTCCCCGAGATTGCGACGATGACGAGAAGTGCTGCACATAGGTTGAGCACCATCAGCATCCGGTTGAGCACAGTTCGAACTCCAAAACGCACGACCGCCTTGCCGTTCACGAGCGAGGCAACTCCAAAGCCGATGGCAGTCACCCCAAAAACAAACGGGAACCATGATCGATGTCCGAAAATCTCGCTGACGATGAGTTCTGATGATGCGAGGTACATCGTGAACACGCTCTGCATAAAGATTGACGAGATCGAGTACCACAGTGTTGGCCGGGTTGCGAAAAACGTTCGATAGCTATCAGCGATATCTGCTCGATCGAGTTGTCGCCGTTGGTCTACAGGCAACGTTTCCGGCAGTCGACGTGACCACAACCACAGCGCAACCGACCAGAGTGCGCATGCCCAGAACACTGACTGCCAGGGCAGAAACGCAACGATTCCGGCGCCGAGCGCCGGGGCAATGACCGGAACCATGATGAACACGGCCATGATCTGTGACATCACCTTCGCCATTTCGACACCCTCGAACAGGTCACGAACAACTGCAGTTACAACCACCCTCGACCCTGCCGCCCCAATACCCCACACGAAACGCGCAGCGAGCAACAAACCAAGACTCGGCGCAAGCGCCGACGCAACCGCTCCCACGACGTAAATCGCAATACTCACCGCAAGAATTCGTTTGCGACCAAATCGATCTGTCAACGGCCCATACACAAATTGAGCGACTGCGAACCCCATGAAAAAGACGGTGACGACTCCTGCGACATCATTCGATGTGGGATCGAGACCGAATGTCGCTCTCATCTCATCGAAGGCAGACAACATGAGATCGATTGCCATCGCCATCAACGCCATGATGAGCGACAACATCGCTAACAACTCTCCGTTGCGGAGCTGTCGTTGTTGATGCGAGGGTCGCTCTTCGACAAGGGGTTTCATGGCATGTCGATGTCTAGCGCGTAACTCAGCCGATTCGACAGTTGGCGATGCGAGTAGACCTCGACTGATGCTCAGGCTGGGGGGCGGTATCACGGTGTTCGATGCAGGCATGGCAGTAATGGGGAGTTTGCGGCCAGACTGGAGGCATGTCATCTTTCGATACCGATCTCACCGCCGCTGATGTTGCCTGGGATCTCTCAGGTTTGCTCTCAGACGTCGATGCGTCGTCACCTCGCGAGCTGGTCGAACGTGCCCAAGTCCTCGCTGATGGCCTTCTGAGATACAAGGGAACCATCGCTCAGATCTCATCCGATGAGCTCTTTGAAATGATGAGTGTGCTGTCGGAGACGTCTGAACTTCTCAGCCGGGCGGGTCACTTTACGACGCTGAAGTTCTCAGAAAATACTGCCGACCCTGAAATTGCCGCCGAAATGCAGTTCATCAACGAACAAGCAAATTCCGTCAGCACAAAATTGCTGTTCATCGATCTCGAGTGGGCGGAGGTTTCCAGCGAACGCGCACGCGAACTTCTCCTCGGTGATCGTTTTGACTTCTGCCGACACCACCTTGAGAACATGCGTCGCTATCAACCTCACCAGCTTTCTGAACCTGAAGAAACGGTGCTGTCCGAGACCTCGTTGACCGGTGCAAGCGCATGGGTCCGGCTCTTCGAAGAGCACACGTCAGCAATCGAAGTTGAACTACCGGAGTCTCTCGGCGGCAGGGTGAGCCTGATGTCGGCTCTCGCCAACCTTCACGCCCCTGATACCTCTTCGCGCGAGCACGCTGCCCACGCAATTTCATCCGCTCTCGAACCCGGTCTCCGAACTCGGGCGTTCATTTACAACACGTTGCTGCTCGACAAATCGGTTGATGATCGTTTGCGGCGCTACCCGACGTGGATCACCAGTCGCAATATGGCGAACGAAGCAAGCGATGAAAGCGTGCAAGCACTTATTGATGCCGTGGTTGCCCGGTACGACATTCCTCAAAAGTGGTATGCCCTCAAAGCCCAGGTCCTCGGTGTTGATCAGTTACGTGACTTTGACCGGATGGCCTCTGTTGCGACGAGTGATACCTCTATCGGCTGGGACGAAGGCAGCGCAGTCGTACGTGAGGCCTACGCGAGTTTCTCGCCTGAGCTCGCTGGGATTGTCGGGAGGTTTATTGACGAGCGGTGGATTGATGCTCCGGTTCGCCCTGGTAAACGAGGGGGTGCGTTCTGTGCGTATGCGGTCCCTTCCCATCACCCGTACGTGTTGCTCAATTGGACATCGACTCCGCGCGACGTTGCAACACTTGCCCATGAACTCGGCCACGGTGTTCACGGCTTCCTCGCCCGCGAACAAGGAATTTTTCATCAGTCGACGCCTCTCACACTTGCTGAAACAGCATCTGTGTTCGGTGAGACCGTCACGAACAACCGGCTGCTCTCAATGCTTGAAGACCCCGGCGAACGGTTCGCGCTTCTCGCAGCAACGCTTGAAGACTCGATCGCAACCGTGTTCCGTCAAGTGGCGATGAATCGGTTTGAAGATGCCTGTCACACTGAGCGGCGAGAGGTTGGAGAGATCTCTGTGGAGCGTTTTGGTGATCTATGGGAATCATCTCAACGGGCGATGCTCGGCGATTCGGTTGAGATCACCGAGGGCTACCGAAACTGGTGGAGTTACATTCCTCATTTCATCGCCACTCCGGGTTATGTCTATGCATACGCCTACGGCCAACTCCTCGCATTGAGTGTGTATGCGAAATTCGAGGCGCAAGGTGACGCATTCGTGCCGAACTATCTCGACATGCTTCGAGCCGGCGGCTCCATGAAACCTGAGGATCTCACCGCCCTTGTCGACTGCGATCTCACCGACTCAGGATTCTGGTCTGCTGGCCTCGACATCGTTGAGCAACAACTCACCCGTGCATCTCAGGCAGCCGAGGCGGCCGGACGTCTCTGAGGGCGACCTACGTCTGAGCTACTCGTGCAACTGGCAACGTGTAGAGCACAACTGTCGACACCCCGGCAGTAATAAGGGCGTAGGTGATTCCAGCATTGAACCCAGAACTGTCGATAATCGCCCCCGCAAGCGGCGGACCGATGAGCCCACCGATTCCGGCTCCTGTGTAGGTCGCACCGAGAATGGTCGCCATGCCGTTCGTTCCAAACATCACCGCTACCGCTGCTGGCGACAATGCAATGAACCCTCCGTAGCCAACGCCGAGAACCACTGCGAACAGCACGAGCACTCCGTAGCGGCCATCGGCGGCGAGCCAAATCGCGTACGAACTCGCCATCACGCCAAACGCTGCCTGCATGAGGCGTATCGGTCCGACTTTGGCTCCGAGCGCGCCCAATCCGAGCCGGCCAACGATTGACGAGGCACCAATGAGACCAATAAGCGCAGCGGCTCTTGCCGATGGCACCCCACGATCAGTTGCATATGTCTTGATGAAAACAAACGGGACGAACAGCGCCATCGTGGTAATGAGCGATGCCGAATACAGAGTGATAAACCGGCGGTCTCGGACCAGAGTCCGAAGCTGAACCACGCCCCCATCACCAACAAGCGGTGGTCTCACCGCTCCGACCGAGGCAATGAGCAGGGCTGCCATACCTCCAACTGCAAACACCACGTACGTCGTTCTCCATCCGTACCGATCGATAAGTGATGCCGCAAGCGGGGCGCAGACGAGTGTTCCGGCACCGATGCCCGACACCGCAATTCCGAGTGCCAACGTTCGGCGTTTGTTGAACCATCCTCCAACCGTCGCAACCATCGGTACGTATCCGCATGCCGTTGCCGTGCCGACCCCGACGCCATAGGTGATGAATCCAACCCAAATCGCTTGCACGAGAGACGTGAGGTAGAGACCGATTCCCATGCTGATAGCTCCGACGAACACCACACGCCGAGGACCGAAGCGGTCGGCAAGCCTTCCCGTGATCAGGCCTCCCAGGAAGTAGAAGCAGGTTGTTAACGAGAACATGAGGGCGGTCAAGCCCTTGCCTGAGTTGAATTCCTCAGACATCGAGTCAAAGAACGCTCCGAACGAGTAACCCACCCCAAAACAGGTGAAACATGACAGAAATGCTGCGGCGACGATGCCCCAGCGACGGAGATCGCTGAGATCACCCGGTTCTTCCATCATCTTTCCTACTTTCGACCAATGCGTTACGCCATCTTCATCTCAGCAGAACGGTCGTGGTGAATCGCTGTCAGAGCACGATCACAGATACACACAAAATTCGCCGACATGAGGAATAGAACCTGTGTAACAATTCGCGCCTTGATATCGATCACAGGATTGCGTACGTTGACAAGTGAGGAGAGCACGTGACAGCACCCGCTCAACAACGGGATTTTCGCATGACGCGCCGTGTAGCACCCATGGCGCGATTGATCACTGCTGTTTCGGTCGCGGTCGCCACGTCGTTCACTCTGGCGCCAGGAAATGTGGGGGCTTCTGATTCTGCGACTTCTCAGAACGAGGTCGAGATCACCCTTCCAACGTTTTCTGGGGGACAACCGCTCTTTAAGTACCTCATTTCGATCGATCCCACCCGCACGAGTATGAACAATCTCGAGGCGGCACTCCGCGACGCCGGTGCATCAGTCGTCAACTCAATTTCTGATTTCAACACCGTCGTCGCTTGGGTGTCTGATGAGCAGGTTTCAGCACTGGGTGCACATGCTGCGATCGACACCATCGAGCAAGATTCGACAGTTTCAGTGGGACGTACCCCAGAAAACGGTCAAGATGTCGGCGCGTCACCTGATCCCGGACCTATCCCAGGTCGCTACATCATCACGGTCGACCGGTCGGCCAACACAACGACTCGTGCAGCCATCGTCTCTGCCCTCGGCGATGCCGTCATCGCCACATATGAGCATGCGTTTGATGGCTATGCAGTTGAGTTGAGCGATGCCGATGCCAAATCGATCAAGTCGCTACCCGGTGTTCTTTCGATTGAAAACGATTCCATCATCACGCTCGACAACGCAGGTGATGTGGTTCCAACAGAAATGCAATCTGATCTTTCTGAAGGCCTCTGGGGGCTCGACCGCCTTGATCAAACGGCACTCCCTCTCGACCGGACCTATATCTATGACGCTGACGGGGAAGGTGTTACTGCGTACGTCATCGACACCGGGGTTTCACCTCACGAAGAGTTCGGTGATCGTCTCAACAGCGGTCGCCGCTATTACAACGCCGGGTTGAATTGGCTGCCCTGGATCACATACGACACCAATACCGATGACTGCAACGGCCACGGCACGCATGTTGCCGGCACGATCGCTGGAACTACCTCCGGTGTTGCAAAACGGGCCGACATCATTCCGGTTCGAGTATTCGGATGCAGTGGCAGCACCTCCACATCGATCATCATCGAAGCAATCGACTGGGTGATCGCTCATCATCAAAGCAGCGTCCCAGCCGTCGCCAACCTCAGCCTCGGTGGAGGGCCATCAAGCGCTCTTGATGCTGCAGTTCGGGCGATGGTGAATGATGGCATCGTGGTTGCCGTTGCAGCAGGTAACTCCAACCAGAACGCGTGCTATGCATCCCCTGCGCGCGAACCATCGGCGTTCACCGTTGCTGCGAGCACCTCAGGCGATAGCCGGGCGTCCTTCTCCAACTATGGGTCGTGCGTCGACATCTTCGCACCTGGTCTCCGCATCGAATCCGCGTGGCCGAACGATGTGTCGCCCTACACAACCTCTCGGACTATCTCAGGCACTTCAATGGCGAGTCCCCACGTTGCCGGTGCAGCAGCACTCATTTGGAGTCGGGACCTTGCTGCGTCAGCGACCACCGTCAGTACTGAGCTGGGTAACTCTCATGTCATTGGAAAGATCACAGGTGCGGGAAGCGGTACGCCAAACCGATTGCTGCATCTCGGCTCAGCTGAGATTGCACCTTCTGCGCCCCGCAATGTGGTCGCCACCTCTGACAACGGCATCGCAACTGTGACATGGGAATCCCCAGACAACGGTGAAAATGTCGGGGTGACGGGATATCGGGTCATCGCCATCAACTCTGAGGGTGATGAGTCGACCGGATGCCAGTGGTCGGGCGGAACTCTTCAGTGCTCGGTCTCTGGCCTCCACCCGGGAACGTGGATGTTTGCTGTCGAAGCATCAAATTCGGCGGGAATCTCCCCTCGCTCTCTTCTGAGTAACTCGATTGAGATCGCTCTGTCGAACGACTTCTTTCTTGGCGCAACCCAACTCGCTGGGCTTATGGGCTCAGCCGAAGGGAATAACGCTCACGCAACCCTTGAACAAAATGAGCCAGCACTCGGGCGCGGTTACGGAGGCGCATCACTATGGTTCACCTACACCCCAACTTCCGATGGATCGTTCACGGTCAACACTCGTGGCTCATCGTTCGACACAGTGCTCTCCGCCTACCAAGGCTCTGCGCTCACCTCCCTCACCCGACTCGCGCTGAACGATGACTACCGGTTCGGCGGCAGTTACTCACTGCAGTCGCAGGTCACCTTTACGGTGACGGCCAATTCGACGTACCACCTGCGCGTCCACAGTTGGGGGTCGGGCCGTGGCGAGGTTGATCTCAACTGGGATCTCACCGCCAGCTGCACAACTCGTGAGGTGCCCAACGATGATTTCTGCGCGGCCACTGCGATCACTAGCGACGCGGAGCTCTTTACGGTTGACGTGAGCAACGCCACCGTTGAAAGTGGTGAACCCGGCGAAGGCACTCGAAGTATCTGGTACTCCTATACCGCAAGTGCTGATGGCACGGTCACCCTCGACCGCACCGGCACATCACTACCAAGCACCCTCGGGGTCTACACCGGTGGCGATCTCGCTTCACTGGTCGCTGTTGCTGGTGTCGAGCCCATCACCGAAATCACTCCTCAACGTTCCTCTTTTACAGCTGATGAGCGGACCACCTATTTCATTCGACATGCGACAACCTCTGAAGTAACCGGCGATGTGTCAACGGGCTTCAGTTTCACAGCAACCCCGACGCTCACAGCCCCTGGTTCCCCCACCTCAGTTCGCGCCGAAGATCAAGGTGATGACGTCACCGTAAGTTGGGTTCCACCAACCAATGATGGGGGAAGTCCCGTCATTGCCTACGAAGTCACCACATCACCAGATGCTGCTTCCTGCACCGTCGATGACAGCGAAAACTCGTGTGTGATTAGCGGTCTCCAACCGTGGGCTAACTACACGATCGACGTCGTTGCGATTAACGCAATCGGGCGAAGCCCGAATAGCTCAGTCACGTTTGTTCCTCAAAACGGGAACGATTCGTTCGCTGCCCCCGTCGCTCTCCAGCCGAGCGAGAGTGGCACCACCGTTTCATCAAATCGGTTCGCTACCGCTGAAGTTGGAGAACCAGCGCACGTGTTCGGCCCCTATCACTCAATGTGGTTCGAAGTCACCGCTCCAGGTGCCGGCCGTCTTGCACTCGATACCGCCGGTTCAAACTATGACACCACGCTTGCGGTCTACACGGGGTCTGACCTGTTCACACTGGAGCGCGTGGCCGAAAACGACGACGCTGCAGGAACGCTGACATCGTCGATCACGTTGTCACCGTCAACAGCGACCACCTATTTCGTTGCCGTTGACGGGTACAACGCAGACACAGGTTCCATCACGCTGAATTGGACATTCACCGCCGCTGGTCCGCCACAACCGCCTGCACAAGTGAAAGCAGTTGCAACCGGCATCAATAGCGTCAGTGTGTGGTGGACTGCTCCCGACAGCACGATGCCTGTGACGTCATCGACTGCCACCGCCCACCCAGGCGGTGCGAGCTGCGTGACCGAGTCGACACAGTGCGAAATCACCGGCCTTGTCACCGGCGCTCAATACTCGTTCACTGTCGCAAGCTCGAATGCTCTCGGGTCGAGCGAACCAACAAGCCCATCCGAGACCGTCATTGTCGGGTCATCGAACGGCGCGCGCACGAGCGTCCCTTCCAGTTGGGGTCAAGATCGAATCGACCAATCGACTCTTCCTCTCGACGACCGGTTTAGCACCGCAAACCGCGGAAGTGGGGCGACGATTTTCATTGTTGATACGGGCATCTCTGCGCATACAGAATTTGGCAGCCGCCTCACAGCCGGGTTTGATGCCGTCAACGATGGCCTCGGGTCTGACGACTGTCACGGTCATGGAACCCATGTCGCCTCCACTGCTGCCGGAGCCACTCTAGGTGTCGCTAACGACGCTCTCGTCGTGCCCGTCCGAGTACTCGATTGCAACGGATCAGGTTCGACTTCTGATGTACTTGCAGGCCTGTCGTGGATACGCACTATCGATCTTGGAACTCGACGAGGGGTCGTCAACCTGAGCCTTGGCGGTGGTCCATCCACGATGCTCGATAACGCTGTCGCACAGCTTGTCACTGAGGGATACGTCGTCACGGTGGCCGCCGGTAACGAATCTCAGAACGCCTGCGACGTGTCACCAGCTCGCGAGCCATCCGCGCTCACCATTGGAGCAACAACTCGCATCGATACGCGGGCCTGGTATTCAAACTTTGGTTCCTGTCTTGACCTGTTCGCTCCCGGTGACTCAATTGTTGGCGCAGGCATCAGTTCGTCAACTTCACGGCAAACGATGAGCGGCACATCGATGGCAAGTCCGCATGCGGCTGGAGCCGCAGCCATTGCGTTCACTGCTCAACCATCGAGTTCTCCAAGCGACATTGCAGCACTCCTCATCAACGACGCAACCCAAGATGTGCTCTCCAGCGTCGGAACGAATTCGCCGAATCACTTGCTGATGGTGGCCGGGGATTCTCTGCCACCAAGTGACATCCCTTCGGTGCCACAGAACGTTGTCGCAGATCCATCAGATGCGGCCGTCACCATTAGTTGGACACCTGGTGATGCAGGCGCAGTTCCGATCGCCTCGTTTACGGTAACGGGGACGCCTGATGGCCTCTGCACCACTCCGTTTATCGCTGCTGACGCTCAGCACACCTGCGAAATCAGTGGTCTGACGAACGGAGTCGAATATGCCTTTTCAGTCGTCACTATCAACGCAAGTGGGGTGGCGAGCAGCGCATCAACGACTGTGATCGCCACACCGTCTGAAAGCCTTTCATCTGAGACGCCAGCAGATGTTCCATCTGAAGAACCTGCTCCAACGATTCCCGAAGATGATCCGCCACCCGAAACTGACCTACCACCCGCACCACCCGAAGACGCCCCTGCCACCATCACGCAGGTGACGCCGACGCGAGTGGCTGACACTCGACAGGCCTCTCCGACCTCCCGCTTGGCGATGAGGGTAAGCGGTGAACGGATTCTTGAAGTTGACGTCACCGAGGCCGTTGGCCTCGCCGCAGAAACCATCGAAGCGGTGGCTCTCAACCTCACACTTACCGAGACTTCGGCACCTCCTTCCGGTGGCTTCGCAACGGTCTTCCCGTGCGGCTCCACCGTGCCCGATGCGTCGAACCTCAACTTCGTTAGTGGCGAGACCATTGCGGCCGGTGTGCTGACCGCAGTCAGCACAACCGGTGAAATCTGTGTGTATGTCTATGGCGAGGCACATGTCATCGTTGATGCCACTGGAGTGATCGCAAAAGACCTCGGTTACGCCTCGTTTACTCCGGTGCGTCGAGTTGACACCCGTAACGGGTTGGGCGATGTCATTGATGAACCGGTCGCATATCGGTCGATCGAGATCCCCGTACGAGATATGGCGGGCATCGATCACAGCAACATCTCCGCCGTATCTGCAACTCTCACGGTGACGTCGACTGTTGCTCCGTCGGTAGGCGGATTTGCAACCGTCTACGCATGTGACGGAACCCCTCCCGACGCGTCGACCCTCAACTTCAGAAGTAACCAGACGATCGCAAACTCGTTCATCAGCCCGGTCTCACAAGAGAGCAACTTCTGCGTGTATGTCTACGGCGAAGCAGATGTTCTCGTCGACATCAACGGGTTGTTTACCAATAAGTCAGAATTTGCAGCGATACAACCAACGAGGGTTGCCGATACCCGGACGACAGCTTCGATCGGGACCCTCGCAAGCACTTCATCTGAACTCGTGGTGCCGATCAGTATCAACAATGAAATCTTGATGGCACAAGACTCTGTCGTCACGCTCAATGTCACCGCGGTCGACACCGTCGCTCCCGAAACTGGCGGATTCGTCACGGTGTACCCATGTGGTGCCCGACCGGACACATCGACGTTGAATTTCACAACTGGCCAGACAGTTGCAAACTCGATGATCGCTCCCGTGTCAACCCAAGGCACTATCTGCGTGTACGTCTACGGGAAAGCTGACATTCTCATCGACATCAACGGCATCAGCCAGTCGACATAACTCCCTCCAACTAATTTCAAATTTTTCCCGGTTGCTGTAACAAATCCAAATGTCCGGACGATTGCAGTGGTATCCGCCAACAAGTCGGCGGTGAAACAAGGGAGAAAAACATGAAGAAATTGATGATGAGCTCAATCATCCGAGCTGCGCAGATTCGTGAATCAGCGCGCGACGACCGTGGCGGTGTTGCTGCGGAATACGGCGTACTGCTTGCGGGCATCGTCGGTGTGGTTGCAATCGCTGCCGCCGCTCTTGGTGGTCGGATTGGCGGTCTTTTCGACACAATCCTGCCGTGATTCGTTCTCCCTGGCTGGGTCTGGGGCCTCCCCGACCCAGCCACCGGGAGTCCGATGCTGATGATTCGGGTCTTGCTGCTGTCGAGTTTGCACTCATCGTTCCACTCATCGTGGTTCTTCTCTTTGCTGTCATCACAGCGGGAACCGCAGCAGCCGGGCAGTTGAGCCTTCAAGCAGCGGCCCGTGACGGTGCTCGTGCGGAGGCGGTCGTACCGAACTCCGGTTGCACAACTGCAATCAACAGACTCGGTGACTCGTCAGCCGTTGTTGGAGATGTTATCTGCAGCACCGCCATGTCGTGCCCCGGAGAGCGCAACAACATCGAGATCAGTGCCAACAGAGTCGTTTCGATTCCACTCCTTGGCGATCGCACTATTGCCCTATCGGCATCCGCCTCCTATGAATGTGTAGCCGGATAACGGAACCACTAATGATCAACAAAGCTTCACAATTAGCGACCGCCGACAGAGGCTCAATTTCTGTGCTGTTCGCGATTGCAGTGCTTCCCGTGTTGGCGATGACGGCTGCTGTTGCTGACGTCGGGATGGTGCATGCCAAACGCCAAGAACTACAGACCGGCGTCGAAGCTGCCGCTCTTGCCGGCGCCGCAAGGTTGGCGGCGGGCTCATCGGCATGTACCGGGTACGACGCCGTGATTAGCGCCAATGTGGGCTCGCTGAGTTCGCTTACTACCAACTGCGCGACGTCGAGTATGGCGACCAGTGATGTCGTTACGGTAGGGGCTGAAGCTTCAACCACACTTGCGTTTTCGCAATTTCTCGGCCGATCGAATGCGTCGATCACATCGACGGCTTCAGCCAAGGTTGGTCCAGCAGGTTCTGCGATCGGTCTACGACCGATTGCAATCTGCGCTCAGCACCCGGCGTTACAGAACTGGATCTCATCTGGAATGGCCTCGACCACCACCTACACAATCTTCGTGGAATCCGATGGAACGACATGTGGCGGTGATGTTCCTGGGAACTGGTCGATGATCGATTTCGACGGAGGGTCAAATTCGAACTCTGAACTTCAGGATCGTGTCGTCAATGGATATCAGTCTGAAGTCGGACTTCCAGTCACGCTCAACGGAGATCCCGGAATTCCAACACCGAGTATTGATATCGACGCCCTGATCGGCGCAACCATCACCATTCCCGTATTCAGTGACGCTCGATCGAACGGAGCTGGGTCCGAATACGACCTAGATGGTGTTGTGGGGGTTGAGATTCTCAACGTTGTCATGACCGGCGCTGCCTCCCAACGACACATCGACGTGCGCTTCACCACACAAACACTTGGAGAAGGCCTCACTGGAGGCACCGCTGCGAATTACGGCAGCCAAACGTTCCAAATCTGCTCGCTCGAAGGGACAGGAGATTGCTCATGAGCCGCTCACCTCTCAACACGCGGAGATCAATGCCCGGCCGCAATATTGCCGCTCCCCTCGGAGCTGGCATCCTCGTCATGGTTGGCACCTACGCACTCGTCGGCACCTCCAATGACATCGGGGTGGTCGACGAGGATCTTGTCCCGACAGTGGTGGTGGTTGAGCCGATTTCCGCAGGAACTGATACGGCTGTCATCGCTGATCTGGTCGAGGTTCGCATGTTGCCACGATCTGTGCGCCCCGATGGGGCTCTGAGCGACCTCGAATCGCTTCCTGCTGGAGTGCTCGTTCATGACACAGTTAGCGGTGAGCAGCTCCTTGAGTCATCGATTGCCCTTGATGAAGTCGACGCGCTTGGCGGCGGTTTTACTTCAATCTCCGTTCGTGTCGATGCCCAACGTTGGGCCGGCCCTTTCGGGTCAACAGGGGATGCCGTCGACATCTATCGGTCGGGAGAAACAATCGAGCTCATCGTTGCAGACGCAGTCATCATTAGCGCCCCGTCAATTGAAGAGCTTGACCCGCGAGCTGAATCGATCGTGACGCTGGCGGTGCCTGACGAATCAATCACTCAAGTTATTTCAGCCGCTTCCCAGAACGAGATCTGGATGGTCGGCGCATGAGCACTCGCAACATCATCGCCGTCGTTTCTCCAAAGGGTGGAAACGGCAAAACCACGGTCTCCGCAAACCTCTCGGTGTCGCTTGCCCGGCGCGAACCAACCGTAATCGTCGACCTTGACGTGCACTTCGGAGACATCGAGTACGCACTTCGAATGAAGCCAATCCATCGACTTGATGACCTGGTGAGCGCGGTCCTCGAACATCGCGATGATCTCTCAGGCCTTCTATCAGCTCACCCCAGTGGTCTCGAGGTGCTCTGCGCCCCTCATGATCCGGTCGCAGCAGACCGTCTGAACCCACTCGATGCGTTTGCTGTCGTTGACCGCCTTGCCGATCAAGACCAACCCGTTGTTCTCGACACAGCTGGAGGGATATCTGATTATTCGCTTGGTGCGCTCGACCGTGCTCGGCACATTGTGCTGGTTTGCGGCACCGACGTCCCGTCCATACAGGCGGGGCGAAAGCTCCTCGCAACGATGGGCGAACTCGACATGCCGCTCGACCGAGTTCATCTCGTCGTCAATCGGTCAAACGCCCAAGTCGGATTGGACGCGAATGATGTCGAGGAAGTGCTTGGTCTATCCGCCTCCCTACTCGTACCAGACCACCCAAGCCTTGCCGCAGGCATGAACAGTGGAAGCCCGGTGACGGAATCAAGCCCTAAGTCTGCGATCGCCCAGGCCTTCAACGAATTTGCCGATGATCTCTTAGGCATCAGTGCCGGTCCTCGCAGAAGGTTTCTCGTTCTCAAGCAAGGTAAGACGTCGTGAGCCTCGCAGCCAGGTTTGACACAAGGGTCACGCCAACATCCTCGGAGGATGATGAGCAGGAACACTCCGATGAGAACGTCTCTGAGTGTGTTGATGACCTCAGCCACTGCCCGCTCGAACGAGACGAACTCTCCGCTGTTGTGAACTCAGTTCGGGTTTCACTTCAGACCGCAACTCGTGAACAACAACTCGCCGGTGAACAACTCCGCCGTCTCGCCGAGCGAGAGGTCGATGACATTCTCGCAAAGCATGCGATCACTGACCGGCAACAACTCATGGACACACGCGACGCAGTGCTCGATGAGTTGCTTGGATACGGACCTCTGCAAGAACTCCTTGACCGTTCTGAAATCTCCGAAATCATGGTCAATGGTCATCAGCAGATTTTCATCGAGCGAGGTGGCCGCCTCGAACGCACGAACCGAACATTTGATAGCGAAGAGCACCTGAGGGCAGTCATCGACCGCATGGTTCGGTCATCAGGTCGCCGAGTCGATCAATCATCACCAATGGTTGATGCCCGCTTGCCCGATGGGTCACGTTTGAACGTAGTGCTTCCGCCACTTGCGGTTGACGGGCCTTCGATCACTATTCGAAAGTTCACGGCACAACATCTCACCAGCCGCGACCTAGTTGAGCGAGGTGCCGTATCGATCGAAGCTGCCGCATTCCTCGCTCAAGCAGTTTCTCAAAGAAGAAACATCATCGTCAGCGGTGGTACTGGCACCGGTAAGACCACCATGCTCAACGTTCTCTCCTCACACATTGCGCGCAGCGAACGAGTGGTGACCGTAGAAGATGCAGTTGAACTGCAACTCGAGATGCCAAACATCATTCGCCTCGAATCACGACCAGCAAATACCGAAGGCGCTGGAGCGGTCACGATACGCGACCTTGTACGTAACTCGCTTCGTATGCGACCAGACCGAATCGTCGTTGGTGAGGTTCGAGGGGCAGAAGCGCTCGACATGCTCCAAGCGATGAATACGGGGCACGATGGGTCGCTCTCGACGTTGCATGCGAACAACCCAAGAGATGCAATACGCCGTCTTGAAACCATGGTTCTTCTCGGAGGAGTAGACCTTCCACTCCGGGCAATTCGCGAGCAAGTTGCCTCGGCTGTTGACCTCATCGTTCAACTGGAGCGAGGCGCCGACGGGTCTCGCTTCGTTTCCTCTATCACCGAGGTGGTGGGGCTCGAAGGCGACGTGGTTTCGACAGCCGAGCTCTTCCACCGGCCAAATGGGTCGGGACACGACAGAGCGACGGCGCCTTCTCTCGTGGGTACCGGCGTCACCTCACAACTCGTCGAATGGCCAATCAATAACTCCAGCGAGGCCGGCCGATGAATTCTGTTGCCATCGTCGCCTTCGGCACAGCAGCCGCATGGCTTGTTTCCTGGGTTTTCGAACTCCGCGCCGCATCGCACATCAGCGCTCATGCACGGGCTCAACTTGGTCTTCGGCCGGATCTCGTCAACCACACGCGACCACAGCCAACGCTGAGCAGGTCGTCGCAACGTAAGCTCCTCATCGGATTCGCGCTCTCAATAGTTGCGATGCTCATGATTGGCCCAGTCGGCGTCTTCCTCGGCGTCGTTCCCGCCCTTATCGCTCGTTCGCTCAACAAACGATCAGCAAGAAAGCGTCAACGGGCGCTTAACGATGCTCTGGCACCAGCACTCCAGCGGATCGTCGACCAATTACATGTCGGTCGAACGATAAGTGCCGCAATTGAAGCCTCGATCGAACATGCCAGTGACCCGCTCGACGGAATCTTTCGCAGAGTGATCAGCGACAACAACGTTGGAATTCCGATTGATGTATCGCTCACCGCAATTGCGGCAGAGGAGCACAACCGGCATCTTGACATCATCGCATCTGCCCTCGCTCTTCATGCTCAACACGGGGGCTCGCTCACCGACATCCTCGTCGCAGTACTCGAATCAATCGAAGAAGAAGATCGACTGCGTCGCGACCTTCTCACACTGACTGCTGATGCTCGGCTCAGCGCCAACGTTCTGCTTGCAATGCCGATTGGCGCTCTTGTCATCACCTCACTCCTCAGCCCTGGATACGCAACCCCACTCATCGCATCATCAGCAGGCAGATTCATGAGCATTAGCGGTGCAGTGCTCGGGACGCTCGGTGTGCTCTGGTTACGGCACCTCGCACGACCGGAGATGGCGTGATGTCGCCTTCGATAGCCAGCATCGCAGCAGCATCTGCGTTCGGAGGTGCGGCATTTCTCCTCACTGCCATTACACGCCCGGCGTTTGTATCGGCGCATCGAAAATTTACGTTGGCGCTATCGAAGGCAAAACTGCCCCGACCGCTCGCTTCTCGGGTAGATGCTCTGGGACCTGTCGCTGGCTCGGCCGATCACATTGCGCGACTTCTTCGATCACAGCTCATCTATGCGTCGATCACCGGTGCGCTCACCGTCGCACTCATGGTTGCGAATCCCTCGGCGACATCGATTCTGGCTGGAGGAGTGGCGATTGCTGGCGCCTGGCAACTGCCGCTCATCACAGCTCGACGCATTGAGACTGCGCGTTGCACATCGGTCGACCGAGAACTCACGAGCGCACTCGGAGAGATTGTGATGGGTGTTGAAGCTGGTCTTACATTCGAATCAGTTATCAACTTCTACTCGCAACGACATGCAACACCGTTGAGCACCGAATTCGCTCACCTGTCACAACTTCTTCAAGCGGGCCATACCCGCCGCGAAGCAATCGCCGAGCTGACCCGCCGCAACCCAACCCAGATCGTGCGGTCGTTTTCAGCGGCCATCGAACAAAACCAAACACTTGGAACCCCCCTTGCGGCCGTGTTGCGAAAGCAGGCCGAGACAACACGCCGTCATCGACGCCAAGCGGCAGAAACGCGCGCAGCTGCCGTATCGATGAAAATGATTTTCCCGACGGTGTTCTGCATCCTTCCACTGTTGATGATCGTCGTTGTTGGGCCTGCGATCGTACGTCTCGTGGAGGTGCTCTGAGTGGAATTTCTCGGGCAATTTCCTTTTATCCCTGAGATACTGGGATATCGCATATCTCATCGGGTCAGGACTCGTGTGCCTGGTTCTGTTCAGACCACAACAACGTTCGGTCATCAACGAATCAGCGAAACGTCGAGCAGATTGGCGCCACGATTTTGGCGCCCTCTTCGTGTTGTCACTGTGTCTTTTTTCGATCGCCGCCACCTCTCAGAATCCACCTGTAGCGACCTCAATAGTGTTGGGAATATGCAGCGCCACCATGGCGGTGCAGACCGTGATCGACTTAGCCACTCGCCGTCTTCCATTACTCATCAGCCTCTCAGCCTCAGTTCTGATGATCTTGTTGGGAGCGCTCATCACCCGATCAGCAACACAGTTGCTCGCGATGGCGTCGGGGGGCATTGCGATGATGGCTATCGCTCACATTTTGGCGAGGGTGTCGCAGGGTTCACTCGGACGTGGCGACGTGTACTTTTGCCTCCCACTTGGCGTCGCTCTCGGTATCGGCTCGAATGTCTCGAACACGTTGCCCAATGCGGCATACACCTGGGCGATAGCAGCGATGGTCGGAGGAGTCACGGCCTGCGGTGGCCTGTTGCTCCGGCGTGTTTCCAAACAGTCGACAATCCCATACGGGCCGTTCCTCGTCGTGGGCACGATCGCCATGCTCGCAATTCGGGGCACCCCATGAATCGGGGCAGACGCAACGGATACTCGCTTCGCAACTTAAAGTCGGGCGACAGTGGAGCTTGGTCATGGCTCGTCGCCGAGTTCTCCGGGAAGATCGTGGGTTACGCAACGCGAATGGGAGCTCGTGATCCAGAAGAAGTGATGAGCGCCACTCTCGAAACAGTTGCAACACGAATCGCCGACTTCGAGGGAAATGAATCTCAGATGCGATCGTTCATCTTCTCGGTCGCTCACGCCCGAATCGTGGACGATCTCAGGAAAGCGACACGAAGGAGCGAGGTCTCGATCGAGAACACCCTCACCCTTCTCGAAGCCGACGAACCGAACGAAGACACCTTTAGCGATCCCGATCTATTGAACGCGTTGAGTCGGCTACCAGAAGATCAGCGTCGGATGCTTGAACTTCGATATGTCGTCGGTTTATCGACCAAAGAAACGGCTGACGCGATCGCAAAGTCAGAGGTTGCTACACGAGTTGGGCTTTCTCGGGCGTTCGCACGACTGAAAGAACTGCTCGTTGATGACCTTCAGAGTTCCTCAGAGGAGGTGCTCTCATGATGACAATTCGTCCGTCTCACCGGCGGTTACAGAGTCGACTTGCAGAGCTCGCTCTCTCGACGGCTCCTGTGGGCTACTCCACCGATCCGTCTGATGTGGACGAGAACTTTGTCGCACGGCTTCAGTCTCTAGCAATCGCAAGTTCGATTGCGCCTGCGCCTCGGTCAACGCAAATTCGTAAACAGGTGGGCGCAGTCATTGGCGCAGTCGGAATTCTCGGATGGGCTGGTGCAGCGGCAGCAGGTGCAGGTGTTGGTCTTGCCGCTACAGGAAACCTGCCTGCACCAGTTCAAGAGGTCGTCGCTGACGTGCTCGACGTTGTCAAGATCAGCGTTCCTCGACCCGACCCTCTTCCAGTTCCCGAAGTTCCGCTACCGACAGATGGCGGCTCTGAGGATCAACCAGAGTTGGAGAATTCAGATTCTCAGGAACAAGCGGACGAAACGGGCCCCATTCAGACAGCGACGACCACCGAGCCAATACAACCGTCAACATCCACATCAACGACCTCGACGACAACAACCACCTCGACGCCTCCGGTTGCCTCTGATGACGATCGAACTCCCGAGACGATCGTTGCGTGCGGCACCCCAGCCGCAGCAAGCAATCCAAATTGTTTCGAGCGCATCGACGAAGACACCATCGAAATCATTCCTGTCGATACGGTGTGCGACACACCAGCCGCAGCAAACAACCCCAACTGCCTCGAGGAAGCCGACGACAGCGACAACGACGACAACAGCACCACCATCCCCGCCTGCGACACACCAGCCGCAGCAAACAACCCCAACTGCTTTGAGGAAGCCGACGACGGAGCGATCGTCGTTGTGCCCTCGTGTGACAATTCTACGGCTTCTAATAATCCGAAATGTGAAGATGCGAGCGACGGGGTCGCTGACGACACCGACGACAACCCGGGGAACAACAACGGGAACTCCGGTAACGGCAACTCAGGCGACGGCAACGGGACCAACAACGGAAACTCCGGCAACGGCAACTCAGGCAACAACCCCGGGAACAACAACGGAAACTCCGCTAACGGCAGCTCAGGCAACAACCCCGGGAACTCGGGCCGCAACTCACCCTGACGGCGACCACTTCACCCGCAGTTTCGCCCGGCTACGCCAATCTGTGTTTCAATCGTCGAATGGCTCGTCGTCGATCGCTCACCATCGCAAGTGTCAATGTCAACGGGATACGCGCTGCGGATCGAAACGGCATCTCTGCATGGATTGCTGATCGTCGCCCAGACGTCGTAACCCTGCAGGAGGTGCGTGCGCCCGACGACATCTTTACCGAACACGTCGACCGCCTGTGGGGAGAAAAATGGCATCGCGTCCACGCGGAGAGCGCAGCAAAAGGTCGCGCTGGAGTTGCGGTGGTCAGCTCACACAACATCGCAGATTCGCGAATTGATATCGGGAAGCCCGCTCAACGTTTCAACAACACGGGGCGCTGGGTGGAGGCCGTCATTGACATACCGTTTCTTGATCAGCCTCTCGTTGTGGTCTCCGCGTATGTGCACACCGGCGACGCAGGCGATGACAACCGTATGGAAGAGAAATTGTCGTTCTTCGCAGCGATGACGAAGCGCATGGAAACACTTCGGTCATCAGGGGCTCACGTCCTTCTCACCGGAGATTTCAACGTTGGCCACACAGAGCTCGACATCAAGAACTGGAAAGGCAACCGAAATAATGCCGGGTTCTTAGAGTCCGAACGTGCATGGTTCGACCGTTGGTTTGACGACCTCGGCTGGGTCGACCTCGCCCGGAATCTTGCCGGGCCGGTGGAAGGCCCCTACACATGGTGGAGTTTCCGAGGACAAGCTTTTGACCGGGATGTCGGTTGGCGTATCGACTACCAAATTGCCTCACCGGAGTTCGCTGCCTTCGCAGCAACATCTGAGGTCGATCGGGCCCCAAGCTACGCAGAGCGGTGGAGCGATCACGCTCCCCTCGTCGTCACCTTCAAGATCTAGTCAGATTCGTTCAAGATCAGCGCCATCAAACAACGGCGCAATCTCGAAACGCTGGAGATCACTCTCCATCTCATGATCGGTTGGAACATCGCCGACCGAGGCACGCTTCGCTGCGTCGAGCACCATCGGCAACACGCCTCCGTCGCTTGTTGAATTCAAAAAGAGATGCTCTCGTCCGAGAACGAAACGGACCGCTCGCCCAACGGCTCCTTCATCTCGAAGGGGCTCGTACCAAGAGAAACGAGGGCCGTCGTATCCAGACTCCCATCTCGACTTTGCGACCGACTTAATGGTCTGAATGGCGATGCCATTCTCCACACAGCGAGCAATGAGTTCATCAACATCTGCAGCAAACGCATCTGACTTCAACAATGAATAATTCAGAGGGAACAGCACCGAGTCAAACGCGAACTCATCAAGACTCCTCATATGCATGGCAGGGATGCGAAGTCCGTGCCCCGTCACCCCAATAAAGCGAACGAGGCCCTCATCTCGTGCCGCAGCCAGCGCGTCAACGGCTCCACCCGGAGCGAATGCCTCACGCCACTCATCTTCTTCCACCAAGTTGTGCAACTGAATAAGGTCGACCTGGTCGACTCCAAGCCGACGCAACGAATCTTCAAGCCCCGCACGGGCCGCCTCGCCACTTCGCTCTCGAGTTTTCGTCGCAAGAAAGACTTCGCTGCGGTGTTCGGCAAGCCACGGGTTCATCACCACTTCTGCATGCCCATATGAGTGCGCAGTGTCAAGATGGTTCACTCCTGCCGCAACAGCAAAATCAAGCGTCGCAGCAGCGCGTTCTTGTGACATCGCTCCAAGTACCGCACCACCAAATATGACTCTCGATGACAGGTGACCCGTGCTTCCAAATGGCGCTGTTGTGATCATGATGTTGACCTTAATCCGAGGCCGCATTCACTCTCTCGGCGCACCACCGAATTGATGTCGGCAAAACTTCGGAGAGCCGTGTTGACGCAGTCGTCAGGTTCGCCAAGAATTGCTCGGCTGTCGGAGTTGGGTGGTCGACCAGATCAGTGATCGTCTTTATTCCAACGAATGGCGTACCGCTAAGACCGCAGACCCACGCCACAGCTGCAGCTTCCATCTCCTTGACCTCTCCATCGAGAGCCAAAATCCATTCTCGGTCGGTGTCACTTTCGTCAAGTGAGTTGCTAGTTGTCACAACGCCTTTTCTTGCATCGAGATGTCGGGCAAGTTCTTCGCTATGTGCCCATACCCGGTGACGACCAATCCCGTAATCGCGAAAGCCTTCAATTCCGATGCGCCGGTCGTGACGGACAACGTGTGGCCATGCGACAAACACATCACCAATCTGCGCTGCCGACCGACTCCATCCACCCGCCGTACCAGCGGACATCACCAGATCAGGATGCCAGTGCTCGATGACGTGCATCGTTGTAAGCACCGCTGGCTCGGTGCCGACGAGGTCCACCTGATGTTCGGGATCAACTCCATTCACCCCGATGACGATGGTGTCGCCCGAGCGCTCCGCAACAAACAGTTGCGTTGGCAATGAAGAAGTCAGTTCATAACGAGCAGCCCCTAACTCATCAATGAGCGGCCCCGCTTCTGCTCTCATGGCCATGATGACGGCGATCGTTGCCATACCGCTCAGCCCTCGCTCTCGTCCAACAACCGCGAAGTCACGTCACATGTCGAACGTTTGCAGAAACTCTCGTCGCTGAGAAGCGCTGTCGCAACGAATGGGAGATCACCATCGATCAGCAACACGACAACGTGATGTTTGGAAGGTGGGAAGATGCTCATGACCTGAGGTCAAACGTAGTTCTTTGCAATGCATGCCGGCGCTGTCGATCGGCATAGTCTCGCAGCATGTGGATTCGACTTCGACAAATATGTGTTACCTCCACTGATCTCAACGAGGTTTCACGGGATCTTGCAGGAGTTCTTGGCCTTGAGGCCTGTTTCACCGACCCCGGCGTTACCCAGTTCGGACTGAAAAACACGTTATGGCCGATCGGTACTCAGTTTCTTGAATGTGTCACCCCGATGTCGTCCGACCTCACGACAACTGCAGCCGGTCGCTATATCTCCCGACATGGTGGGGATACCGGTTACATGGTGATCTGCGAAGTCGATGACGTTGCGGCTCGCCGCAACATTGTTGATGAGCTGGGAATTCGGGTTGCGTTCGAGCTCAATTATCCCGATGAAGGGCATGTCGGCATGCAACTCCATCCGGCCGATACCGGAGGGTCATTCCTCGAAATGGATCAGATGACAATGAAAGGCGGCGGCGAGGTCGGTGGACCATGGTGGCCGGCGGGAAAGAACTGGAAGCCATTTGTGCGCACCGATCGCGTGAGCGCAATTACTGCTGCCACGATCTCTTCACCCGATCCTTCGACCCTCGCAACTCGATGGGCCGAAATCACTCAGACTCCGTTCGACCTTGACGACCACAACCAGCCCATTCTTGAGTTTGAAAATGCGCGAATACGATTTGTTCAAGAAAACGATGGCCGAGGAGAGCGACTGAGCGGTATCGATGTGCGGTGCGGTGACCTCGAGGCCGTGCTTGCTGCAGCCACGATGTTGGGGCTGCAGACACGCGACACCACTGTCACCCTCGCCGGGCTCGACGTGACGTGCGTCGAGTAATCCCAGCGACCGTGCGAACAGTTGCCAAACTCCTAACAGAGCTCACCGGTTAGGGACACGCCGTCATCACAACTGTGGTAGGAGATCCCGCTTCGTCGGCCGTCTTCGTGGACCCACGAAACACCGATCGTTCGGCCACCACAAGTATCTGAAAACCAATCGATGGAATATGAGCCGTCACCGTTGTCATAACCCTGGTTATTGAATTGCTCTGGAGTGCAATAGCCGTCAGCACTTGAGAGCGAAAGTTTGAAACGCTCAAGCCCCTCTGGTCGGTTGCCAACAACAACGACGTACTCGCCACTACCGGCGCCGACGCGGACGCTCAATATTTCGATGAGTTCGAGTTCTTCGACTATTTCTTCTTCAGCGGGTGGCTCCGTCGTCGTGGTCGCCGGAGCAACGGTGGTGCTCGGCGCTTCGTCATCAGCATCTTCAGCTGGCTCTGACTCGCCAATCGTCGAATCAACCACGACCTCGGTTGTGGTTGTTGTTTCGACCTCAGCATCGCTCTCTGATTCACCAGCATCGACCATCTCGTCGACCTGCTCTTCTGCCGGAGCTTCGGCTTCAGTGGTCACCGTCTCATCGAGGGCAACTTCAACATCAGCAGAACAGGCGACGAACGCGATCGCCACCATCGCTGCGATGGAGATTGTGGTGGCGGCTTTGTACTTCATGTTCGTCAACCTAATCACCTGAGAATTGTGATGACGGTGAATTTATGCGCGCAGCCTACGTGTCAAAAAGTTCGCCCATCACGCTTCCGATGCGCAGCTCGACATCTCGGGTTTGCCCGCCGGCGTCAAGATACTGACGCATTGACGGCTGAGCATCAGCATCGCGCAACAGCACCTGAAACAAATACGACTCATATTTCAAGCCTTCGTCAAGGCTTCGGTCGACGCTTGCGTTCACGGCCCGCTTCGCCTCACGAACCGCCGCCGGTGGAAATGAAGCAATTCGTGTTGCCAGTGCATCGACATAGGCCGACAGCGAATCGCCGCTCATCGCTCGGTTCAAAAACCCCCAACGCTCCGCAGTTTCAGCGTCAACATCATCAGCCCCGAGCACTACTTCCATCGCTCGACCAATACCGATGAGACGGGGAATGCGTTGGGTGCCGCCACCGCCCGGAAGGATGCCGAGTGGAACCTCCATTTGGTTCCACTGAAATGTCTCAAGATCGCCAAACCTCATATCACAGGCTGAGGAAAGTTCCGCTCCACCGCCGCCGACCCTGCCACGAAGTTCTGCGATCGTGACCTTGTCCATCGTTCGATATGCCTCGCACATGCGGTCGAAACCACCGAGCTCGGGCTCTTCAACGGCCTCACCATCTGTCGGGAACTCAAGAATTGCTGCCACATCAAAGTGAGCAATAAAGAACTCGGGGTTTGCGCTCCGCAACACGACAACTCGAACGTCATCATCATTCGAAAGATCGACAGACACTTTTGCGAGCGACCTGAACAGACCAGACGTCATCAGGTTGATCGGCGGATTATCGATCAACACCGTCGCAACTCCATCACGAACGGTGACGGTGAGGTGTGGATAGTCGTAGTTCATCTGTTCTCCTAGTTCGCGATTCCAAGTAGGTCGTGCGCAACATTGCCACCAACAATCGTGGCGTCGACCGAAATCTGGCCGATACCGTCTTTGTCAATCGTCAGCGGGTCTTCACCAAGAACAACAAAATCTGCAAGCTTCCCTGGAGAGATCGTTCCTTTCACCCTCTCTTCAAAGGCTGCGTACGCCGACCCTCCGGTGTACGCTGCGATCGCTTCGGAGGCCGAAATCGCCTCTTGAGGAACGAACGGTTCTCCTGAAGCCGTCCGCTGGTTGACCATGTCGTGAATACCGAGAAGCGGCGCTCCGTTGACCACCGGTCGGTCACTTGACCCCGGAAGAGGGATTCCTCGATCGAGAAATGACCGTTGCCGGTACGCATCCGGGGTTCGATGCACCCCGAGCGCGCCTTTCATGCCGTCGCCAATCTCTGAGATAAATCTGCCTTGCGGCACCGGAATCACCCCGAGTGCCTTGACCTTGTCGAGGAGGTGTTCCTGCAAGACGCCACAATGCTCGATCCGATGTCGCGGGTCATGCCGTGGGTAGAGCTTCTGTGCCTCTTCGTAAGCATCCAGCACTGTCGCAACCGCGCGGTCACCAATTGCGTGGGTGCACACCTGCCAGCCCGATTTGTGGGCATCGATGATGAGCCGGCGAAGTACCTCGGGTTCGGTCTGGAAGAACCCGCAACTGCATTCACCAACGCCGCCACCTTCGAATGGGTCGAACATCGCTGCGGTTCGACCGATCAGAGATCCGTCCGAGAAAATTTTCGTGCCGCCGATGCGAAGCCACTCATCACCAAGGCCAGAGTGAATTCCGCCGTCGAGTGCAAACACGCTGTCTTCACCTTCCGCGTGAGAGATGTGATGCAGGGCTTCAACCGCAACGAGCAAATTCGCGCGTATCCCCAACACCCCTCGCTTCCGAGCCTCCATCCATGCCATCAACTCAATGGGGCTGTGCGACACGAGACCCGCACCGACACCGGCTTCCGTCGCCGACGTCACGCCCTCGGCAAGGTAGCGCTTTGACGCCTGGTCGATGGCATCCACAATGCGATCGACAGTCAGTGGGTACACGAGGTCGCGCACCATCGACTGCGCCTGCTCCATGACCAAACCATCGAGTGCACCATCGGCATCACGTCCGAGTTCGCCACCATCTGGCACCGGGGTCTCACGAATCACGTCGAGTACTGCTGTGTTCACCGTGCACATGTGGCCAGATGTGTGCTTTAGCCACACTTTGTGATGTGGGGCCGCAGCATCGAGTTCACGGGCATGAGGGTGTCGACCTTCGGCAAGTTTGTTCTGGTCGTAACCCGCCCCGGTCACCCAGCCACCCACAGGTGTTTCCGCTGCCCGCTGTCGGATCGCTTCACAAATGTCTTCAACTGAGCGCATTGGCGGAGACGAGCAATCGACATCGGCCAAACTCATGCCGAAAAACACCATGTGGTTGTGGGCGTCATTGAAACCCGGGACCACACTGCGGCGACCGAGATCAATTCGAGCATCGGCAGTGAATTGCTCTGCAAGGTCGTCATCGCCAACGGCAACAATTCGACCGGCAATAACGGCCACCGTTGATGCTCGTGGTTGGCCCGGGTCAAAGGTGTGGATGTCACCGTTTACAAAAAGCTGATCGACCTTCATGGCTCGATTCTGTCAGTTTGGTGTTCCGGGTTCTGCCTTGGGAGAAACCGAGGGGTCAGACTGAAACTTTCGTTCCGTCGACGGTAACCGGGTCGATCGCCACATCTGCTTCGGTGCCCATCTCGCGAGTCCACGAAGCAAATTCGAGAAGAATGCCATCTGGATCGAAAAAGTAGAACGACCGCACAAACACTCCGGGATGGAAACTGGCAGCGACAGTAAGTTCGCTGTCGTCATGATCCAAGATGTCCGACACGTCAATACCCTCGTCGATCAGGCGTTGGCGATATTCCTCAAATTTGTCGAGCGGAACGTCAAACGCGAGATGATTCATCGAACCGTGTGCTGAAGCAAGGTTGCCCCGTCCGGGCATTCCGCCAGCACTCGAGACTCCTGGTTGTGGTTCGGGCGCTCCGGGAAACCAGAAAAATGCGAGGCAGTCATCGTTTCCGATGTCAAAGAAAAAATGCTGGCCGCCGCCAGGAATGTCAAGGGTCTTCACCAGTTGCATCCCCAACACGTCTCGATAAAACCGCACGGTGCGCGACATATCAGCGCACACCATTGCAATGTGGTTGACACCCCTGATCTCAAATTTCTCGTTCAACTCAATCGTCTCCACGACGCCGGCCGGCAAATTGCTCGGCGTCAAAGTCTTCTGGTGCCGCCACTTCGACAATGACTTCATCGCGATCATCAAACTCAAGTCGCAGTGCTCTCGTCATAACTGCATGCATGAAATACAGCGAGGTGATGTAGGTGAATTCGAGAATTTCTTCATCAATAAAATGCTCTTTCATTGCATCGAACACTGCGTCAGGAACTCGACCATGCTGGTCGACCAGGTAATCGGTGTAGGCGAGCAAAGCTCGCTCTTTCGCATCGAAGCAGTCGGCAACTTCCCATGCGTGAATTGCGGTGATCTTCTCTTCGGGCATGCCAAGCCCGCGGCAACTCTTGCAATGTTGCGAGTAGACGAACTGGCTACCCGTCAACCATCCAGCTCGGGTTTGGCCAAGTTCACGCAGTTGAGCATCGAGCCGGCGTTCGGGGCTGCGGTAGAGACCAAAGCCCTTCACCGAATGATCGAAGATGTCGGGTGAGAGCGCAAAGACGGTCCACCAGTCACCGGTTGTGCCTGTCGATGTGCCAGGTTCGTCGACAGGGTCACGATCGCCAAAGAGGAAGTTGTACAGCGGTAACACCCGTTGCTGGTCTGCTTCAGCGCGAGGTACTTGTCGGAGACGTGGCATCTACTGTCCTTACACCGGCACGCCAAGCCGATCGTGCACTGCAGGAAGAGCCTGCAGTTCTGGCATCACCTTTGAGGCGAAAAGGTGCATTGACCGCTCTGCCTCTTCAAGCGGCATTCCGGCGTAGGAAAACACCCCCATGTAGCCATCCATGTACATCTCGTCTTGAAGGCTGATGATCTTTTCCGTCACTTGCTCGGGTGTTCCCCATAGTTGGAGGTCGATGAAGAAGTCCTCCATTTGCTGGTACCCGCCGGGCGCCACAAGACGGTCATACATCAGGCCATGGTGCTCATAGCCGGGTATTTCTTTGAGGTGCGGTTCGTTGAACTCGTAGTGTTTGACCACCGAGTCCCAATAGCCACCGACGTATTTCCGTGCCATCTCTTCAGCGCGATCTGCGCTCTCGTCAACAAATGTCCAGCCAGCGACATAAGGAGGCGGTGGCTCAGTACCATTCGCATCTCGGTAAATCGTTCGATAATCCTGCAATTCTTGCCGTACGGCCTTCCGTGGCTTTTGCGGAACAACGAGAATGCCGACACCCATTTCCGCCATGATGCGCGCCGAGTCAGGTGATACTGCGGCCGCATACGTCCGACCCTTAAACGTCGAGATCGGACGGGGACGGATATCTCTGCGCTGCTGATGGAGGAGTTCGCCCGAGTATTCGATCCAGCCTTGTTCAAGGGCGTTCAACACGATTTCTGCAGACTCTTTAAACCGAAGTCGGGCCGTGCCCATATCGACACCGAAGCCGTCAAACTCGACTCGCCCGGTTCCGCGGCCCATCCCCAAAATCACGCGGCCATCTGAAAGGTTGTCGATCATCGAAATCTGCTCGGCGACGCGAACCGGGTCGTGCCACGGAAGCACACACACCATTGACCCAAGTTGAATGTGCTCGGTTTTTGCCGCCATATAGGTGAGGAACTGAAAAACATCAGGGCACATCGTGTAGTCGGTGAAGTGGTGCTCGACACTCCAAATCGATTGAAAACCGAGCGGTTCAGCTTGCATCGCGAGATGCAGGTCGCGTGCATACACATCTTTGTCGGGGATCTGTTCCCCTGGATTCTGAAAGATGACAGACATTCCCACATGCATGAGTTACCCCTTGCTCTTTACACGGCTCATCGCCGGGCCGCAGCCCCCACTGCGACACCTCTATTCTGCCTCATGCCGCAGCCCTCGTGTAGCGTCGGAGAACTCATTTACGATTGAGGAATGTCATCAACTTCGCTCTCAACGAGCCAAGCAGAGGTAGCTATCGATGGCGACCGGCTCTGGGCAACCATGCACACTCTCGCCGAGATCGGAGCTACCGACGCTGGCGGTGTCGCCAGGGTTGCGCTCACCGACGTCGACAAGGCGGGGAGAGACCAATTCATTGAATGGGTGACAGCGCTCGGCTGCAGTGTGCACATCGACAGAGTTGGCAACCTTTTCGCTCGTTACGAGGGGACAGACCCGTCTCGTGCGCCGGTCGTCATCGGCAGTCATCTCGATTCGCAACCAACCGGCGGCAAATACGACGGCGCGTACGGGGTCATGGTCGGCCTCGAGGTCTTACGAGCACTGCACGCCGACGGTGTCCGACTTGCGGCTCCGATCGAGGTCGTGTCGTGGACCAATGAAGAAGGGGCAAGGTTTCCACCGGCGATGTTGGGGTCTGGTGTCTTTTCGGGCGACATCTCACTTGAGGCTGGGCTCGGTTCAACATCGATGCAAGGTGATGTCCTCGGCGAAGAACTCCTCCGCATTGGATACTCCGGGCCTGAAATGCCCGGAGAACGGCCGATTGGCTACTACCTCGAACCTCATATCGAACAGGGCCCCATTCTCGAAGAAGGTGACCACACGATCGGCATCGTGACCGGAGTACAAGGAGTGCGGTGGTACGACGTGACGATCACCGGGCAAGAGGCCCATGCAGGGACCACCCCGATGGAGCGACGCAGCGATGCGATGGTCTCTGCTGCTCGCCTCGTTACCGAAGTTGACAACATTGCTCGTCGCCGGGCACCGGCCGGAAGGTCAACGGTGGGGGTTGTCGAAGTGGAACCCGGCTCCCGAAACACGATCGTCGGCACAGTGCGCATGACCGTTGATCTTCGTCATCCCGACGCCGATGTCCTCGCCGAAATGGACGCCGAACTGCACGACTTCGTCTCGACCCTTCACCCGCAACCACAGGTTGAGCAGATCTGGTACTCGGCGCCGATCGAGTTTGATACCGAGATCGTTAGTGCGTTGCGGTCTGCCGCAACAGAGCAAGGAAAGGCACCGGTCGACATCACCTCAGGTGCCGGACATGACGCGTGCTACATCTCGAAAGTCGCTCCAACCGGGATGGTGTTCATCCCCTGCGCTGATGGCCTCTCTCACAACGAGGCGGAGGCGATTACCTACGAACACGCAGTCGCAGGTGCTGAGGTAACGCTTGCCGGAGTGTTGCGCTTGGGTTCGTAACGGCGTGCCCGGTCAATCGCTGACGAAGCCTTTCCAGGTGCTCATGTAGGCGATGAAGGTAGCAGACAGACCCTCTTCGGCAAGAGTGGCTGCGCTGACTGGCACGTGGCGGGGGGCAAAGCCACCATCACTACGAAGCAAATTCGGATAGTCGTGGTGAAGAATCGCTACTCGACCAAGGATCGCAATATCAACCCCGGTGTCGATCACCCGTTGCACATCTGCAGGTTCGTGGATTTTTCCGGCAACGCCAAGGCGAACATCGCCTCTTGGCAACTCGGCAAAGATTTCCATCAGTGAGCGGCCTTTGTGCTCGTCTTCATTCGGTTCTTTAAACGAATTCCACAGCGACATATCGATGAAATCGACATCACCAGACTCGACGAGCTGGGAGTACACCTCAATGATTTCATTCATCACCATTCCGAAGCGCTCAGGGGAGAGTCGAACGGAGAGATGAAAATCAGCGCTGCACTGCTCACGGATGCCGGCGATGATCTCGAACAATAGCCGTGATCGGTTCTCTAACGAACCGCCATAGTGATCGATGCGATGGTTGATCTCTGATGAGAGAAATTGACAGATGACATAGCCGTGCGCACCGTGCAGTTGAACACCGTCATAACCAGCTGTTTCTGCCCTCACTGCAGCGGCAATGAAATCATCTCGGAGTTGCTCAACCTCTTCTGTGGTGAGACCACGAGCCCCGGATTCTGGGTCGTCGGAGGGGCATACCGGAGTCATGTTGTTGAGCGCTTCAGGTACCCGATTACCGCCATGGTGGAGCTGCACAATTGCAAGGCTCCCGGTTGACCGAATCTCGTCTGCCATGGCTGCAAGCGCTGGAATGTGATCATCTCGGCAAATCCCCAGCTGTCCCGGAAACGCTCGACCAATCTCTTGCACGTGTGCGGCTGCGGTCATCGTCATTCCGAATCCACCGTGTGCTCTCATCGTCAACCACTTATGTTCGTCTGCGCTCAGCGTGCCGTCATCGTGGCTTTGTTGATTCGTCAACGGGGCGAGCATGAAGCGGTTTGGCATCGCTGGGCCGCGCAAAAACGTCACTCTGTCAAACGGGGAGTTCACAACAAGAGTTTGACCGATCGCACCCCCATCGCCCTCATTCTGGCAACCGGCCGGGCCCGGTTTGCACCGGTGACAGCCGGTTTCGGACACCGCTCAACGTCATCGTGTCGCCTAGGTTCATCACATGCGCGCCGATGATTTCCCCCCAATTGCCGACGACATCCACGAAGTCTGGTCACGATTTCCAAGTTGGGATCAAGACACCAATATGAACCTTCATATGGGTTTCATCGTTGAAGAGATCCGAACGGGTTATTCACGGCTGCGCATGCCACTCAAACCCGAGATCATGCAGCCGGCCGGAATCATGCACGGTGGGGCCATCGCCAGTCTCATCGACACCGCGGTTGTTCCGGCGATCGGCGCCGTTGGAATTGAACCCACACGCATGGTGACCGTATCGATGAACATCAACTTCATGGGCGCCATCAGCGACGAGGACGCAGTGTGCGAAGGGTGGATTACCCGACAGGGGCGCTCCATCATTTTTTGTTCCGCCGAGGTCACAGGAGCCCAGTCGGGCAAGGTATGCGCAACGGGAACACTCGTCTACAAGGTATGAACTCCCCAGAAATTCACTTGCAGTTCACCCGCGACGAGTTGAGTTCAACTCGGCGCCATGATTTCATGACCTTATGACTCGAGTTGGTATCAATGGATTCGGTCGCATCGGAAGGCTTGCGGCTCGGGCACTCCGAAATCACCGGTCGCTAGAACTCGCTCACGTCAACGAACTTCACGCAGATGCAGCCACAGCAGCCCATCTCTTCGAGTTCGACACCGTGCATGGCCGGTACCCGGGAGTGGTCAGCACCAACGGCGAGGCAATGTCAATCGATGGAAATGACGTCACATTTTCTCGCGCTGCGACACCAGCAGACATCGACTGGTCTGCAGCGGGCGTCGACATTGTCATCGAGGCCTCCGGAAAGTTCAAAACCGTCAAGACGCTTAAACCTCATCTCAAGAACGGAGCAACTTCCGTCATTGTTGCTGCGCCGGTAAAAGATGATGCTGTGCTCAACGTCGTCATTGGCTGTAACGACGATCTGTACTCGCCAACGACCTACCCCATCGCCACAGCAGCGAGCTGCACCACCAACTCGATTGCACCAGTGGTAAAGACTCTGCATGAAGCAATTGGCATCAAACGCGGAACGCTCACCACGATCCACGACGTCACCAACACCCAAGTCATTGTTGATGCCCCTCACAAAGATTTACGTCGTGCACGCTCTGCGCTCAACAGTCTCATTCCGACGACCACCGGCTCAGCGACTGCGGTCACGATGATCGTGCCTGAACTCGCCGGCCGCCTCGACGGAGTTGCGGTGCGTGTACCGATGCTCAATGCCTCACTCACCGACCTCTCGGTATCGATGGAGCGAAAAACATCAATCGATGAGGTCAATGACATTCTTCGATCAGCGGCCGAAGGTCCACTCGCTGGTGTGCTCGGGTTCGAGACAAAGCCACTGGTATCCGCCGACTATGTCAACGACCCGCGGTCGGGAATTGTCGATGCCCAGTCAACGATGGTGGTCGATGGCCGGTTCGTGAAGGTACTCGTCTGGTACGACAACGAATTCGGCTATGCACATCGACTCGTTGAGCTTGTTCAGCGGGCAGCAGACCATACATGAACCTTCGCAATTACATTCTCGTCACTGCGGGCTACTGGGTATTTACGTTGACCGACGGCGCGCTCCGAATGCTGGTGCTGTTGCATTTCAATGATCTCGGATATTCCGCAGTTCAAATTGCGTTCTTATTCCTCGCCTACGAATTCATGGGCATTCTCACCAATCTGCTTGGTGGTTGGGTCGGTTCTCGACGGGGTCTCAACATCACCCTCATTGCAGGTCTGATCACCCAGATCGTCTCTCTCGCCGCCTTGAGTTTTCTCTCTGACGATTGGCCAGTGTGGTTTGCCGTCACGTTCGTCATGGCGTTGCAGGCACTGTCTGGCGTGGCGAAGGATCTCACGAAAATGTCATCAAAGAGTGCGGTGAAAGCAGTCGCCGGTGATGGCAGCCTGTTCCGACTCGTTGCAATTCTCACCGGGTCGAAAAATGCGCTGAAAGGCGTCGGTTTCTTCATCGGCGCAGGATTGCTGTCATGGATCGGCTTCGTGGCCACTCTGTGGTCGATGGCTGGGGCGCTGGCGGTCACCGTTGTCGCGCTCCTGCTCTTTTTGAATGCCGACATCGGAAAGGCAAAAAAGAAGGCACCGCTCCGGTCGATACTGTCAAAATCGTCTGAGATCAATCGACTCTCTGCCGCGAGAGTCTTCCTCTTTGGCTCTCGCGATATCTGGTTCGTGGTTGCTCTTCCTGTATTTCTTGCCAACGAACTCGACTGGGCGCATGAAGCAGTTGGCGCCTTTCTTGCCTCGTGGGTGATCGGCTACGGCATCGTTCAGTCATCAGCCCCCCGGTTACTGACACGGAACGGCAACTCCACCGATGAAGTGCTCGCAACCCGTCAGTGGGGGTTCATTCTTGGTATCACCGCTACCGCTCTTGCCGTGCTCGTCGCAGTTGACATTGCGCGAACCTGGGTAGTTCTCATCGGTCTCATCGTGTTCGGAGTCGTCTTTGCGATGAACTCTGCACTGCATTCGTTTTTAGTGCTTGCCTACTCAAACGATGACGGCGTCGCTCTCGACGTTGGCTTCTACTACTCAGCAAATGCTGCAGGCCGACTGGTTGGGACTCTGCTCTCAGGGCTGCTCTTTTTGGCAGGCGGCCTCCCCATTGCTCTGGCTGGGTGCGCGGTATTTGTGGTGCTCACCTGGATGTTGACGCTTCGATTACCGGCACTGCCCGACGGCACACATGCAAGCCTCGCATCGGTAAAGGCTTCAGACTGAGCTACACCTCACGCAGGACGACGATGCATCATCGCCTGTCGTACGGCAGTACACACGAGCACGTCGTCTTGATTGAAGCCACGGTGTTCAAAGGTGACGATGCCTCGGTCGTCTAATGACTTTGAGGGTCGTGCCTCAAGCACTTCAGATTCGACTCGAATGGTGTCACCGTGAAAGACCGGTGCCGGGAAGTTCACTTTTTCGAACCCAAGATTTGCGACCGTTGTTCCATGGGTGAGTTCATGCACCGACAACCCGACAATGAGGGCGATCGTGAACATTGAATTCACAAGAGGGCGGCCAAATTGTGTGGTCTCCGCGTAGGCAAAGTCGAGGTGGAGCGGAGCAGGATTCATCGTTGCGACCGTGAATTGCACGTTGTCTGCTTCGGTCACCGTGCGTCGAAGTGCGTGTTGCACCACGAGCCCGGGGGTGAGTTCTTCGAACCACATTCCTTTGGGGATGATCTCAGCCATTGTTCATTCTCCTATTCGTCAGCTGTTGCAATGATGCGACGTGCTTGGACTGCCAATGGTTCATCAACCATCTGACCTTCGAAATCGATTGCCGCAAGTCCCTCAGAGGTTGCCCTCTCATAGACCTCTAGGAGACGCCGAGCACGGTCGACCTCGTCGGCAGAGGGGATGAATGCAGCGTTTGCGAGAGCGACCTGACCGGGGTGAATACACAGCTTGCCCGAGTAACCGATCGCTCGGGCCTGCGCGCATTCAGTGATGAACCGATCATCATCTCGAAAGTCGGTCACCACTTGATCGAGAAGCGGTACGCCGCCAAGTCGAGCAGCGAGGGCGACCGCACTTCTCGCGAACAACACTTCTTCATTGGAGGCTGTGCGGATACCACCCATATCGGCAATGAAATCTTCAGCGCCAAAATACGCAGCGACGACACGCTCGTGAGCGAGGAGTGGTCGTGCATCGGCAACACCAAGAGCGGTTTCGATTCCGGCGATGACCCCGATGTGGCCAAGGCCATTCGCCTCGAGTGCAGCGCTGACGGTGTTCAGAGCGTCAACACTGTCAATTTTTGGTACGACGATTGCTGCGACCTCCGGCACGACACCATCGTTGATGTCGTCAGCGAACCATTCGCTCGCAACCGCGTTGACTCGGACCGTCACTTTGCAGTGTTCGGCGAGAGCTGGAACGTGTTCACGCACATGTTGGCGCGCAAGATCTTTTGCGCCAGCCGGTGTCGCGTCTTCGCAGTCGACGACCACTGCATCGGCTCCACGTTCGGGCAACTTGGCGATGAAGTCGGGCCGAACTGCAGGCGCGAACAACAGTGACCGAAGTCGACCGATTTCGTTCACGCAATCACCGATCGTTTCGCAACCTCTTCGAGCATGACCTCAGTTGCGCCACCACCGATTGGCAAGATGCGGGCATCTCGGCTCATTCGCTCAACCGGGGTTTCTCGCATGTAACCCATGCCGCCGTGAAATTGCACGCAGTCGTACATGATGTTGTTGATGAGCTCAGCTCCGTAGGCCTTGACCCCTGACATCTCTTTGACGTTGTCTTCGCCGACGTCTCCAATCCATGCTGCGTGATACATCGAAGCTCGAACCGCGTCGAGTTCTGCTTGGCGCATCGCAAGCCGCTGGCGAATAGCCCCAAGGTCCCAGAGGTGACCGCCGAATGCTGGCCGGTGCTGCACATGTTCAAGTGTCTGATCGAGTGCAACCTGGGCCGCTCCGACGCCCATTCCAACGAGCACCATGCGCTCGTTTTGGAAGTTACGCATGGTCTCGTAGAAGCCGCGATCAACGGTGCCGAGCACTTGATCGTCAGCGACCCAGACGTTGTCAAACACGAGTTCGGCGGTGTCAGAGCAACGCCATCCGTGTTTGTCGAGTTTCTTCGCAACCGAGAAGCCTTCAGTGCCCGCTGGGACGAGGAACATGGTGATGCCGTAGCGGTTCTCGGTGCTGGTGCGCGCCGCAACGATGGTCATGTTTCCGTACACGGCGTTTGTGATGTAGGTCTTGGTTCCGTTGATTCGCCATCCATCACCATCACGCACCGCCGTGGTGCGCATGCCGGCCACGTCGCTGCCGGCGTCAGGTTCAGATACACCGATCGAAAGGATCGTGTCTCCCGACAACACCCCGGGCAGCCAGTGATCGAGTTGCTCTTTCGTTCCTGAATTGATGAGGTGTGGCCCCGCCATATCGGTGTGCACGAGAACGCTCACGTCAAAGCCACCGAAGGTCGATGCACCAAGTGCCTCAGAAAACGTTGCGGAGGCCAACATCCCGAGTCCTAACCCACCATGTTCGACAGGAACGCGGAGACCGAACATGCCGAGTTCACCCATTTTCTTGTGGACCTCGCGGGGGATCTTTCCGTCAAGTTCCCACTGCTCGCCATGTGGCGTGACCTCACGTTGCACGAACTCAACGGTCTGGTCATAGATCGCCTGGAGTTCGTCGGTCATGTAGATATTTCTATGGGTCATTGCGATGTCCTTTCCTCGATGTTCTTCATTCGGTTTCACTGGTCAATCTGATGAGTTCTTGGCCGCCGGCAACTTGATCACCGACAGCGACGAGAACTTCGCTAACAGTTGCTGCACCGCTGGCGGTGACTGAGTGCAGCATCTTCATCGCCTCGATGACGATCGCAACGTCGCCACCTTTGAGTTCGTCGCCAGAACTCACACGCACTTCTGCAACAACTGCTGGGAAGGGTGAAACGAGTGCGTCACCACCCGACGAACGCCCAGATGGATCTGCCGCCCAACGTTCGGTGCGAGGCACGACGGTGAATGCTTGGGTGTAGCCCGCGACGTTGATGGCAACGCGCTGGCGTAGGCCATCGACCAGGCTTCGCACTCCCCCACTGTGCAGCGAGTTGCCGCTGTCGGTGATCTCATGGATTTCACCGTCTGCTGATTGAAGCCCAATCGAGCGTTGATGACGGTGCGGGGTCATCGGCAACGAACCGATGTCGGTCCACACGCTCGTTGATTCACGTTGGCGGTATTCACGCCATAGCGCCGCTGCGAGTTCAGTCTCCAGGGCAGGCGGTTGAGGCATCTCGATCGCATCGAGCAGTCTTGTGGTGACTGAGGCGTCGATGAGTTCTTCGCGATCGAGAAGCCATCGGTGAAATCCTGCTGTGGTAGTCACGCCAGCAATGAGCAGTTCATCGAGTGCCGAACGCATCGCGGCAAGAGCCGATGGCCGGTCATGGCTCGACACGATGAGCTTTGCGATCATCGAGTCGAAATGTGGGGTGATGGTGCTTCCTGCCACGACTCCTGAATCCCAGCGCACGTTTGACGGCACTTCGAGAATGTCGATGAGGCCGATAGATGGCATGAACCCTTGGCTTGCATCCTCTGCTGCGATACGAGCCTCACAGGCGTGACCGGTAAACGTCACATCGTCAAGGTCATCAGGCAGTGGTTCACCGCTCGCAACGGCGATCATGAGTTCGACAAGGTCAAGACCAGTGATCGCTTCGGTTACCGGGTGCTCAACCTGCAGTCGGGTGTTCATTTCAAGAAAGAAAAACTCTCCGGTCGTGCCATCTACAACGAACTCAACGGTTCCGGCCGAGTCGTAACCGACGGTCGTACCGAGTCGAACTGCAGCCTCGTGAAGACCATTGCGCGTCGAGTCCGAAAGGTTGGGGGCCGGGGCCTCCTCAAACAATTTCTGATAGCGGCGCTGCACCGAGCACTCTCTGGTGCCGAGGTGCTCAACACGACCGTAACGGTCACCGATGAGTTGCACCTCCACATGCCTCGGTTGCTGCACGTACCGTTCGACGATGACACTGCCGTCGCCGAAGGCCCGCTCTGCTTCGGTTCGCGCTTCGTCGAGAGCGGTCGCAAACTGGTCAGGCGATTCGACGATTCGAATTCCGCGTCCTCCGCCACCAGCAGAGGCTTTGATGAGCACGGGGTAACCGATGTTGTCGGCAGCACCACGAAGGTCATCCTCGGCCTGTGAGTCTGAATAGCCGGGAATAAGCGGGACTCCGGCCGATTCCGCAATCGCTCGCGCATTGATCTTGGAGCCCATCGAATTAATGACGTCTGCGTTCGGGCCGATCCATATGAGGTCTGCCTCAACAACATCTTTCGCAAATGATGCGTTCTCAGAGAGAAATCCGTATCCAGGATGGATGGCATCACAGCCAGATTCGCGGGCAGCCGAAATGATCGCCGCCCCATCGAGATACGCCGGCACGGTGACGGCGTTGAGGTTGATGGCGTGTTGAGAGGCACTGTCGACATCGGTGGTTACACCGACGACTCCATGCCCGAGCCGCTGTGCGGTGCGGGCGATACGGAGTGCGATTTCTCCGCGGTTTGCAATGAGGATCTTCATCGTTCCTTCCTCACATCCTGTAGACGATGCCCGGGCCTGCGGCCGGTTCGTCTTGTCGTGCGGCGAGCGAGAGACAGAGGCCGAGGATGTCTCTCGTGTGCACCGGATCGATCAGCCCGTCATCCCACAAGCGGCTCGTTGCGTAATACGGGTCGCTTTGCGTCTCGTACTGTTCTCGGATGGTGCGGGCAATTTCGGCGATCTGCTCTTCAGAGGTCTCATCAGCTTTCATCCCAGCTCGGCGAATATCGACGAGCACTGTTTCGGCGGTGTCGGCGGCCATCGTCGCAATGCGAGAGTTTGGCCAAGCGAAGAGAAACCTCGGGTCGAAACCACGGCCACACATGCCATAGTTGCCGGCCCCATAACTACCACCGATGAGCACTGTGTATTTCGGAACCGTCGCATTGGCAACAGCTGCCACCATCTTTGCGCCGTGCTTCGCAATCCCGCTTGCTTCTGCGTCGTCACCGACCATGTATCCGGTGGTGTTTTGCAGAAAGAGCAGAGGAATGCGGCGCTGCTCACAGAGTTCGATGAAATGTGTTGCCTTGAGGGCGGCTTCAGAGAAGATGATGCCGTTGTTCGCAATGACTCCAACGAGGTACCCGTGAATGCGTGCAAACCCAGTGATAATCGATGTTCCCCATTCGGGTTTGAATGTCGCAAACCGTGATCCGTCGACAAGACGAGCAATAATCTCGGTTGCATCGAAGGGAATACGGCTGTCGTCATTGATGATGCCGTAAATGTCATCAGCCGGGTAGGCCGGTGGTTCAACTTCGGTTCGTTCGAGCCATCCACCGTCGTGGTCAACTCGCCGACGGTTCGTTGTTGCGCAAATTTCACGGAGTCGGGCGTACGCCTCATGCTCGGTTGACACGATGTTGTCACTCACTCCCGAGACGCGAGTGTGTTTCACTGCGCCGCCAAGGTCATCGGGGTCGATGATTTCACCAAGAGCGGCTTTCACGATTGGTGGGCCGCCCAAGAAGATACGGCCAATTCCTTCGACCATGATGACTTCATCGCTGAGGGCTGGCACATACGCTCCACCTGCAGTACAGCCACCGAGCACGACGGAGAGCTGCGGAAGACCTCGGGCTGACATTCGAGCCTGTCGGTGAAAGCTGCCGCCGAAATGGTCACGATCGGGAAAGATCTCATCTTGCAACGGGAGGAATGCTCCACCGGAGTCAACGAGGTAGATCACTCCGAGGCCATTTTCAGCGGCAATGTCTTGGGCTCGAACGTGCTTCTTAATCGACACCGGCAAGAGCGAGCCGCCCTTGATCGTTGCATCATTTGCGATAAATACCCACGGCACACCATGAACGACGCCGATGCCAGTGACGATGCCTGCTCCCGGAGCCTCGTCGTTGTATTGCCCCCAAGCTGCGAGAGTCGAGAACTCCAGAAATGGCGTGTTGTCATCGGTGACGAGATCGACGCGATCGCGAGCCATGACCTTTCCCCGAGCGTGGTGACGGTCAATCGACTTTTCTCGCCCGTGACCGCCGTCGATCGCGATCTGTTGGCGCTCACGCAAGATCGCTACCAACTCTTGATACGCCGTGGTGTTCGTCGCAAAGAGTTCGCTTGACGAATCGATTCGGGTTGGAATGGTCTGGAACGTCATCGTGTGCTCCGTTGCAGGTTGAGAGCATGAACGCCCTCGAGAAATTGGATGGTGATGAGATTGGCAAGGCCATCGAGACTCAGATCGCCGCTCGGATCGAACCACTCGATCGTCGTGTTCATCGCTCCAAAAAGGAAGAGACGGGCAATGGGAAGTCGTGCTGTATCGAGTTCGGGGAGCACATCTGCAAGCAATGCATTCCACCTGTGCTCGTAGTCGTCTCGAAGGGGCACGATCGCAGAACGAAGTTCTTCTGGTGCAGTGAAGAAGGCAGTGACGTGCGCCGCCGTGAACGAGCCATGTTCAAAGAGGGCACCAAGGTGCGCCCGGACGTGGGCCTCAAGTCGATCTGACTCGCGATCACAGCCATTCATCGCTGTATCGACATCCCCGAAGGCATCGACCATCACTCCGATACCCCTGCTGAATACCTCAATGAAGAGATCTTCTTTCGACTCAAAGTGGTGATAGATCGAGCCTGCTTTGATACCGATATCGGCGGCAATTTCTCGCAGGGTTGTTGCCGTGTAGCCCTGAGCGACAAGCCGTTCTGCGGCAGCATCAAGCACGCGTTGCCGGCCTGTTGAGGTTTCACGTGATCGTCGCACCTCCGAGAACCTAACAAACGTTAGGTAGGTGCGCAAGAGGCGGACGGCCTAATCGTCAGACCACTTGGTACCCGGGGCGTAATACCGCTGGTGCCACACACCACGAATATCTTCGTCTCGGCGGGGCATTCGCCAGGTCGTCACCTTTGTCGATGCCGCCGAAAGATCAACTGCACACAACGCTCGGGGTTGATCATCGGTGCCATTCACGTAGTCATCGGCAGCACCCTCGGGAACATAACGACGAGCAATCGCCCGATAAAGATCTCGCCACTCGTCGTCATTTCCTGGCTCATGCACCACCGTTGTCGAGCCCTGAACTGTCAACTTTCTCCACGGGTGCGCTTCTTCGTCAATGGAAATTCCAACGCGAGGGTCACGTTGGAGGTTTTTCCAGATGAGCGCAGGGGTTCTCGGGGTGAACAGCAGTTGAGAGTCGTTGATGATGAACCACAGAGGAACGACTCGTGGCATACCGTCATCATCGACAGTTCCGATGCGAGCAAGATGCCCAGGCTCTGAGAGGAAGTCTTCAACCTCTTCAGTGGTCAGTTTTGGCATTCCTCATGCTCGCAGGCCGCACGTGGAGATCCCGAAGTCAGAGGAGCCGGTCACACACAGGTATTGCGCATCGTTCCGATGCCTTCCACCCAGGTCTCAATCACATTGCCTGGAGCGAGAGCACGTGGAGGCGTAAGCGCCATGCCCACACCACTCGGGGTTCCAGTGAAGATGACATCACCCGGATAGAGGGTGAGCACCGAAGAAAGCTCGGCAATCAAGGTCGGGATGTCAAAGATGAGATCGCTTGAGCGCGCATCTTGCACAACCTCTCCATCAATCGAACAGCCCAGAGCGAGATCGTCTGGGTTGTCGAATTC
>CBFHYI010000003.1:0-71697 GCA_965660025.1 uncultured Ilumatobacteraceae bacterium
AGGTCGTGACCCCATGTCTCTGGTGGTTCCTGTTCGAGTACTGCTGGATCAACTTTTGGCCAGTCGAGATCGACGCTGTGCTTTCGGGCCCGCATTCGTGAGCGCCATGTTTCGCCGCCGACAAGAAGTGCGCAGTTGAGTTCTCCTCTAAGGATTCGTTGCGAGGCAGAGTTGACGAGAGATTGAGGCGAGTTGCCGCCCATTGGGGTGACGACTCGGCGAGTGCTGATACCGAGTCGGTCGGCCACAACTCGGGCCGGGTCGCCGTATCGCCACGACAAGGTGTGCACGATTGCGAGCACATCAGCTGATCGAATCGGGTCACCAGTTGAGGTTGCATCCTCGGCCGCTGATCTGATGGCGTTCGCCATCAACACGGTTGCATCGGCAGCCTCACTCGGGTTGTCGACCCGCTGTTGAACTTGGCCGACGCCGATGATCACTGGTGTACGAGCTGAGATTGTTGGCACGTCCGTGACCCTAGGCAAGTTCGGCCGTACACTTTGCAGTCGTGGCGACCATCTCTTTCGGCTGTGATCACGCCGGCTTCGAACTCAAACAACACCTCATTGCCTATGTCGAAGCTTCGGGTCACCACGTGATCGACCACGGCTCGCACTCCACTGACAGCGTCGACTATCCAGAATTTTGTTCAGCTGCCGGACGATCTGTGCGCGATGGTGAAGCTGATGTCGCTATCGTGCTTGGAGGAAGCGGGCAGGGCGAACAGTTGGCGGCGAATAAGGTCCGAGGTGTTCGAGCCGCGTTGTGCAATTGCTTATACACCGCCCGCATGGCAAGACAACACAACGATGCCAACGTGCTGTCGATTGGTGCTCGAGTTGTTGGTGTGGGGCTCGCCGAAGAAATTGTTGACACCTTTCTTTTAACCGAGTTTGAGGGAGGTCGTCACGCAAGAAGAGTCGATCAACTCGCCGCTCTCGAGGAGGAGTTCTAACCATGCCGTTCCCTTCTGACGCGCAGCCCGACCTCGAAGTTGAGGCGTTGCTTGAGGCCGAATTTGATCGACAGCAGACGGGTCTGCAACTCATTGCGAGCGAGAATTTCACTTCCCCTGCGGTCATGAAGGCTGTTGGGTCAATTCTCACCAACAAATATGCAGAGGGCTACCCGGGCAAGCGCTATTACGGAGGCAATCAGATCGTTGACTCGATTGAGTCGATTGCGATTGAGAGAGTGAAACGTTTGTTTGGAGCCGATCACGCAAACGTCCAGCCACACTCCGGCGCTAACGCAAATATGTGCGTGTATCAGGCGTTGCTGTCACCCGGTGACACCGTGCTCGGGCTCAGTCTTGACCACGGTGGCCATCTCACTCATGGTTCCCCGGTAAATGCAAGCGGGCTGCTCTACAACTTTGTGTCGTTTGGTGTTGGTGCTGAGGAACGTATCGACATGGATCGCGTTCGTGATCTTGCAGAAGAGCACCGACCAAAACTCATCGTGGCAGGTACGACGAGTTACCCGCGCCGACTCGACCCTGAGCCGTTCAAGAAGATTGCTGACGAGGTCGGTGCGTTGCTGCTGTTTGACATTGCTCACCTCGCTGGGCTCGTTGCAGGCGGCGCCCATCCAAACCCGGTTCCGTTCGCTGATGTTGTGACGTTTACGACGCACAAGACGTTGCGAGGCCCTCGTGGTGGGTGCATTTTGGCGAAAGCTGAGCATGCTGCAGCAATCGATAAAGCGGTATTTCCAGGTTGGCAAGGCGGCCCGTTAGAGCATGTGATTGCGGGCAAAGCGATTGCGTTCAAAGAGGCGGCGTCACCGGAGTTCGGCGAATACGCTCACCGCATTGTCTCGAACGCCTCTCAACTTGCCGACTGTCTCGCTGGTCATGGATTCAGAATGGTGTCGGGTGGTACCGACACTCACATGATCGTCGTTGATCTCCAGCCCTTTGACGCAGAACTGACCGGCAAGGAAGCGCAGGCCGTTCTCGACGACGCAGGTATCACGTTGAATAAGAACACGGTGCCCGACGACCCCCGAAGCCCATTTGTGACGAGCGGTGTTCGCATCGGGACTCCGTCGGTGACGACCCAGGGAATGGGGGCTGTCGAGATGCCGGTGATCGCTGATCTCATCGCGCGAACATTGCGTCATCGAAGCGACGCCCAGGTGGTGGCTGAGGTCCGTCGAGAGGTTGCCGATCTCTGTGAGAGGTTCCCGGCGTACTGAGCCGTATCGGGTCTAAGGTCACGCCATGCCGAGCCTATTTGATTACCTCATCATTGGGTTCGTGGCGGCCGCAGTCACGTTTGTGACCACTCCTGTCGTTAGCAAGATTGCGCAGCGGCGAGGTTGGGTTGCGCAACCTAATGACCGAAGTGTTCACACAACAGCGATTCCGAACGTCGGTGGTCTCGGAATGTTGCTCGGGCTCTTCATTGCGCTTGCGATCGCACAGTCGCTTGATCGTTTCGACGCCCTCTTCGATGGGAACATCGAACAGATTGGTGTCGTTCTCGCCGCGCTTGCCATCACCGCCATTGGATTCTTTGACGACACCCGAGATCTTGCTCCTCCGGCCAAGGTGACTGGCATCGTTGTTGCCGCAATGTTGCTGACATGGTTCGGGGCAACGATGTACTACTTCCGCGTTCCCTATCTCGACGTGTTTATTTTGTCGGGTGACTGGCAGCCGGTGGTGACCGTTATCTGGTTGTTAGGAATGACTCAAGCGATCAATTTGATCGATGGTCTTGACGGGTTGGCCGCAGGAATTGTTGCGATCGGTGCAGGAGCGTTCTTTCTGTACGCATTCAAATTGTCTGATCTTGGGCTCTTAAGCCAGCCCAACTTGGGGCCACTCGTCGCAATCATCGCTGCTGGAATCGCAGTTGGATTCCTTCCGCATAATTTCAACCCGGCCACCATCTTTATGGGCGACGGGGGAGCGTTCCTTCTTGGTCTCCTCCTTGCGGTGGCGACAGGCATGGTTGGAGGCCGAGCTGATCCATTGACCCAGGCGTTCGTCGGCCAGACGTTTTTCTTCCTTGCTCCGTTGGCGATCCCAGTGCTCATTCTTGGTGTCCCAATTATCGACACGCTGTTTGCGATCGTGCGTCGTGCCTCACAGCGTCAAGCGATTGACGTTGCAGATAAGGGCCATCTTCATCATCGTTTGATGAACCTTGGTCATGGTCACCGTCGAAGTGTTGCCATCTTGTGGACATGGACGGCATTGCTGTCAGCATTCACGCTGTATCCGGTGCTCACAGGCACCAACCCGACGTACCTGCCATTTGGAATGGGGGCGCTCGCGATCGTGTTGTTCACGGTGCTGCATCCAAGCGTCCGCCGAAAGCGGGCTGAAGAGATTGAAGCGGCGCTGCTTCGGCCGGCATCTGAGCAGATCACCTCAGACGACTGAACTTTGCGCATCTCCACCGCTGGAAAATGCCAAGAAACTGCAACACGAGATGGTTGCGAACGCCGGTGGACATCGTCTAGTTTCTCGGGCGTTGTCAAGCACAGGTGTTGCTTGACGATGACTCGCTCCCTCCTATGAAGTTGTTCTTTAACCAAGCCCGAGATTCCCGCGCTGGCGGAGCCGACGACAACTTGGGTCGCGGTATGGAAACGGCGCTCCTTCTGGCGGTCTTTCTCGGAATTGGCTGGCTTGTCGACCGATGGCTGGGAACGCGTCCGCTCTTCATGATTGGACTTGTGCTCTTTGCTGCCGCGGGCTCCTTCGTCAAGATGAAACTCGACTACGACAGCCGCATGGAACGTCTTGAAGCTGAGCGTCGTGATGCTTCACAAGCGAGGACGACACGATGACGACTTCAGATATGTCGGCGTCTGAAATTGATGACAACCCGATTGAAGTGCGAATTTCACTCGACATGGTCAAGCGCGGCATCTATGTCACCCCCTTGATCATCGCGGTGGCAGCAATGCCGTGGGGCGGCCCCGGCGCGTTGTCGGCAGCGTTCGCTCTCGGACTCGTCTTCGTCAACTTTTTGTTGGCCGCTGCACTCGTCTCAGGCGCCGCAAAAATTTCTACCGCATTAGTGATGGCCGCCACGTTGTTCGGCTACCTCATTCGTCTAGGATTGATTCTCGTTGCCTTCCTTCTCGTACGTGACGCATCATGGATTTCGCGTCCCGCACTCGGAGCGACCATAATCGTGTCTCATATAGGACTCCTCGTGTGGGAGTTGAAGTACGTAGCAATCTCGCTGGCTCACGCTGGCGTAAAACCTGCCCGCCCGTAGAAACAACAGGAACGAAATAAACGTGTTCGCACTCGAATTTCCACCAATTAACGAAATCCTCCGATGGAGTGATGTGTTCCCGTCGTTCAACAAGGTCGCCATCATCTCGGTGCTCGCTGCGGTGATTGCGTCGGTGATCTTCCTCATCGCCGGTAACGCCGATGGCTCGAAGGCTCCTAAGGGAGTTCGTAACCTCGCAGAAGCGATTGTTGAATTCATCGAAAACCAGATCGTCATGCCGACAATGGGTCGCGATGGTCTCGGATGGACACCATTCCTTCTCAGCCTCTTCTCGTTTATCTACCTCTGCAACGTTCCGGGAATTATTCCGGTCATTCAGATGCCAGCAACCGCCCGAATGGCGCTCCCGCTGTTCCTTTCACTGCTCGTGTGGGTTGTCTTCATCGGCGTTGGCTTCAAGCACCAGGGCCTCGGATATCTCAAGAACTCGCTCTTCCCTCCTGGGGTTCCCGGGCCGCTCTACATTCTTGTGACGCCGATCGAGTTCATCTCGACGTTCCTCGTGCGTCCGTTCTCGCTGACAGTTCGTCTGTTTGCCAACATGCTCGCTGGTCACATCCTTCTCGTGACCTTTGCCCTTCTCACGAAGGAATTGGTTCAGGGCGGCAACATTGCCCTGGTTCCGGTCGGCATTTTGCCGTTCTTCATGCTGGTGTTCCTCACCGCGTTCGAGGTTCTCGTCGCGTTCTTGCAGGCTTACATCTTCACGATCCTCGCCGCCGTGTACATCGGTGGTGCCGCCCATCCTGAGCACTAACACTCAGGACCGATTTCTCCCCTTACAAACCAACCAGGAGACAACCCCAACATGGAAGCATTCACCATTCTCGCTCAGGAAGCCGACAAGGCTGCAGCCGCCGCTAGTTCGGCCGGGTTCGCTTACGGACTCGCCGCAATTGGCCCCGGTATCGGCATCGGCTACCTGGTCGGTAAGTCCGTTGAGGCAATGGCCCGTCAGCCAGAGGCTGCCGGCATGGTCCGAACCACGATGTTCCTTGGCATCGCCTTTACCGAGGCGCTCGCCCTCATCGGCTTCGTGGTCTTCATCCTCATCGGTCTCTGATCACTCGATCCGGCATCGACCGGGTCTCGTATACGTAACCGATTACTGCAGATCAAGGAGTTGACGTGCTGACAGCCGTCGTGACATATGGGTCAAATGGACCTGAAGTGCTCCTCTCCGCCAGCGAAGGCGAGGAGGGCTACTCCGAGTACACGTACGCGGACTGTTCGATCATTCCTGAGGGCAAAGATCCTTCAGAAAAGATCGAATCGCTGGGGGAGTGCGATCCGGGCCCAAGCCCGATCATGCCTGAAGCCAAAGAGTTGTACTGGGGTGCCGGTGCATTCATTCTCTTTGCGTTACTCATGCGCTTCTTCCTGTATCCGCGCCTTCGTCGGAGCATGGATGCTCGCTACGACTCGATTCGTGGTGCGCACGCTGAAGCCGATCAGGCTCGCAGCGAAGCAGAAGCCGAGGTAGCCGCATATGAGGCTGCGCTCTCCGAAGTGAAAGCTGAGGCCGCATCCCGTATCGATGCTGCCCGCGCCACGTTGGAGCAAGAGCGCTCAGCGCAACTCGCTGAGGCGAACGCTCGAATCTCCAGTGCTCGAGATGCTGCTGCTGCTGAGGCTGCCGCTGCGCATGAAGCAATTCGAGGTGATATTGGTTCAGCAGCCGCAACCGTCGCCGCCCGCACCGTCGAACTCGCAACTGGGCGTGCCCCCGATGCGGGAGCCGTGTCGGCAGCCGTTGAAGGCACAATGACGTCAGGAGCAACACGATGAACCTGATTGCCGCAGGAAATATCGATCCCGCACAGAGTGTCAACTGGTTGTTGCCACCGCTCTCAGAACTGATCTACGGCGGTATTGCGTCGATCATCATTTTTGCCCTGATCTACAAGTTCGGAGGCCCTGCTGCGAAGAAGGGAATGGCCGACCGCACCGCAAAGATCCAGGCTGAGCTCGATGGTGCTGCTGAAGCACTCGAGTCGGCTCGCACCGAGGCTGAAGAGATTCGTCGTGCTGCTGGTGACATCGCTTCTGAGCGTGCCCGTCTCCTTGCCGAGGCCGATGAGCAAGCCGCTGCGTTGCTGTCGGAGGGCCGTGAGCGTTTGGCAGCAGAGATCGCCGATCTCGAAGCACGTGCAGAGGCTGAGTCTGCGGGCCTTGCGGGTCGCATGGGAGACGAGCTTCGAGTTGAAGTATCCCGAATCTCATCATCGGTCGTTGATCAATTGGTCGCCGAAACTCTTAATGATGCAACTCAGCAAGCACTGATCGAAGACTTCATTCAGAAGGTAGGTGCCGGATCATGAGTGACGCACGTATCGAGGGTTACGCACGAGCCCTGTTTGAAATCGCCCGAGCGGAAGGCAATCTCGACGAGGTTGAAGACGAACTGTTTCGGTTCGCTCGCTCATACGAGTCGAGCGATGCGCTCCGTGCCGCACTCACCGATGACATGGTGCCGGCCGACCGCCGTCAAGGCATCGTAGAAAGTTTGCTCGATGGCCAAGCCACCTCGACGACTATGCAGTTGGTGTCGATGGTCATTGGTTCCGGCCGTGGTCGTGATCTTCCTGAGATCATCGACAGCCTCGTCGCCCGAGCATCAGCCTCGAAAGATCTCGCAGTCGCAGAAGTTCGCACTGCGGTCGCCCTCTCAGATGACCAGGTCAGCCGCTTGAAAGCAGCGTTGACCAACTCATCTGGGCATGAGGTGAATGTGAAAGTTGTTATCGACCCCACCGTGATTGGTGGAGTTATTGCAACCGTTGGTGACAGCGTCATCGATGGAAGCGTTCGTACCCATCTTGATCAGTTGAAGAGCCGTCTCTAGGAGAACACGTCATGGCTGAACTCACACTTTCCGCTGCCGATATTGCGGCAGCAATTACATCGAACCTCGATGGTTATGAGCCATCGGTAGAGGCTCGTACCGTCGGACGCGTCATTGAAGTTGGTGACGGTATTGCCCGCGTTGCCGGCTTGCCTGACGCCGCGGTGAACGAGCTTCTCGAATTCCCCGGTGGCGTTCTCGGTCTCGCTCTCAACCTTGATGAAGGTTCGATTGGTGCGGTGGTCCTCGGATCATCAGACCAGATCGAAGAGGGTCAGTCGGTAACGGCTACCGGACGCATTTTGTCGGTGCCGTCAGGAGATGGCGTTCTCGGCCGTGTGGTGAATGCCATCGGTGAGCCTGTTGACGGCAAGGGTGACCTTGTTGGCGTCGAGATGCGCCGTATGGAAATCCAGGCCCCTGGCATCATGGGTCGCAAGCCGGTGCACGAGCCGTTGCAGACCGGCATCAAGGCGATTGACGCCATGACGCCGATTGGCCGTGGTCAGCGTGAGCTCATCATCGGTGACCGCAAGACCGGTAAGACCACGGTTGCAATCGACACGATCCTGAACCAAAAAGGACAGGGCGTGAAGTGCATTTACGTTGCGATCGGCCAGAAGGGGTCAACCGTCGCTCAGACCGTTGAGACGCTTCGTGAGGCCGGCGCTATGGAGTACACCGTCGTGGTGACCGCTCCTGCTGCCGACTCAGCGCCGTTCAAATACCTTGCTCCGTACGCCGGATGCGCGATGGGTCAGCACTGGATGGAAAAGGGCGAGCACGCCCTCGTTGTTTACGACGATCTTTCCAAGCAGGCCGAGTCCTATCGTCAGATGTCACTGTTGTTGCGCCGGCCACCAGGCCGTGAGGCGTACCCCGGTGACGTGTTCTACTTGCACAGCCGCCTCCTCGAGCGTGCCGCAAAACTCTCAGATGAGAATGGCGCAGGTTCACTCACCGCTCTTCCGATCATTGAGACGAAGGCCGGCGACGTGTCAGCGTTCATTCCGACCAACGTGATTTCGATCACCGACGGCCAGGTGTACCTGCAGGACAACCTCTTCAAGTCAGGTGTTCGCCCCGCAGTCGACGTGGGTATCTCGGTGTCACGAGTGGGTGGCGCAGCACAGATCAAGTCGATGAAGGGTGTCGCCGGAACGCTGAAGCTCGACCTCGCCCAGTTCCGCGAGCTCGAAGCATTCGCAACATTCGGCTCAGAGCTTGACGCAGTGTCGAAAGCGCAGCTCGAGCGTGGCTACCGTCTCGTTGAACTGCTGAAGCAGCCCCTCAACAGCCCAATGTCGGTTGAAGAGCAAGTGGTGTCGATTTTCGCTGGCACTAAGGGCTATATCGACGACGTTCCAGTGGCTGATGTCGGCCGCTTCGAAGAAGAACTTCTCGAGTTCATGCGAAGCCGTCACGCAGGTCTCTTGCAGGAGATCCGCACCTCAGGTGTTCCTGACAGCCTCGACGACATCGTTCAATCATTTAAAGACTCGTTCGTTGCAGCCAGTGCGGCATCAGGTGTGAACGCCGATCCAACGGCTGTTGATGCTGACGAAGTCGGCGACGCCAATTCCGACAAGACCCTCGCCACGGAGTGATCTAGATGGCAGGAGGTCAGGAGCGCATTCTTCGCGGTCGCATCAAGTCGATGCAGGCCACCAAGAAGATCACGCGCGCCATGGAATTGATTGCGGGTTCACGAATCGTGAAAGCCCAGCAACGAGTGCAGGCCGCTGTGCCGTACTCGGAGCAGATCACCGAGGTCGTCAAAGACCTCGCTGCTGCTGGTGGTTCATCAGATTCACCGTTGTTGCTTGGGCGAGATGAGATCCGCACAACCTGCTACGTCGTGATCTCTGCCGACCGCGGACTGTGCGGCGGCTACAACGCCGGAGTGCAGCGTGCGGCTGAAGGTGAGATCAAAGCAGACACCCTCGCTGGCAAGGACTACCGAATCGTCACCTCAGGCCGCAAAGCCGAGAGCTATTTCAAGTTCCGCAATTACAACGTTGCGGGAGCCTTCGGAGGGTATAGCGATAGCCCGTCGTACGAGAATGCTCGAGAGATCGCGCAGGCTGCGGTTGCGATGTACGAGTCAGGTGAAGTTGACCGCATCGAATTGGTCTACACCCGATTCATCACTCCTGGCAGCCAAGAAGTTGTGCTTCGGCCTCTGGTTCCGCTCACCGCGGAAGCAATCGAAGGCGGAGACGGCAAGGCCGGCTCAACCGATGGCAGCGGCGGAGACTACGAATTCGAACCTGATCCATCCACCATTCTCGACACGCTGATCCCTCGGTATGTCGAAGCTCGTGTGTATGCCGCATTGCTGAACGCAGCTGCGTCTGAGCACGCCTTCCGGCAGCGAGCAATGAAGTCGGCAACAGATAATGCCGAAGAGCTGATTAACAATCTCAGCATCATTATGAACCGCGCCCGTCAGGACGCGATTACCACCGAGATCATGGAGATCGTTGGTGGTGCCGAAGCCCTCGGCTCGGGGAGTTCCTCGACCGCCCAATATGTCGACCTCCTCGGAGAGTCGCCCGTCCCAGCAGCACAGCACGGAGACAACTGACATGAGCATGACCGAAACCGAACTCGCCTCAGGACGCGTCGTCGCAATCGCCGGACCGGTGATCGACGTCGAGTTCCCACGTGGTGCGCTTCCAGAACTCAACACTGCGCTTGAGTTCGACATCATCGTCGATGGACAGCCGCAACCCGTGTTGGCAGAAGTCGCACAGCAACTTGGTTCTGGCCGAGTTCGCGCCGTGTGCTTGAAGCCGACTGACGGCCTCACCCGAGGCACCACCGTTCGCAACACTGGGCGCGGTATCACCGTGCCAGTGGGCGACAAGGTGCTTGGACACGTGTGGAACGTGTGGGGTGAAGCACTCGACAACGACCCAGACGGCTTCGACCAGATGGATCGTTGGGAGATTCACCGTGAAGCTCCAACGTTCGACGCTCTCGAGCCGCAGGCTCGCATGTTCGAGACCGGCATTAAGGTCATCGACCTTCTCACCCCATATGTCGCCGGTGGGAAGATTGGCCTCTTCGGTGGTGCGGGCGTGGGCAAGACCGTGCTCATCACCGAGATGATTAACCGTGTGGCATCCCAGCACGGTGGTGTGTCGGTGTTCGCCGGTGTTGGTGAGCGCACCCGTGAGGGCACCGACCTCCGTCTTGAAATGATGGAGTCAGGGGTGTTCGAAAAGGCCGCGTTGGTCTTCGGTCAGATGGACGAGCCGCCAGGCGTGCGTCTACGCGTTGCACTTTCAGCCCTCACGATGGCTGAGTACTTCCGCGACGTTCAGAACCAGGACGTGTTGCTCTTCGTTGACAACATCTTCCGTTTCGTGCAGGCGGGATCAGAGGTGTCAACGCTGCTCGGCCGTATGCCATCAGCTGTGGGTTACCAGCCAACGCTGGCTGACGAGATGGGTCAGTTGCAGGAGCGCATTACGTCAACTCGTGGCCGTTCGATTACGTCCCTGCAGGCCGTGTACGTGCCTGCTGACGACTACACCGACCCTGCGCCATTCACGACCTTCACGCACCTTGATGCAACGACTGAGTTGTCCCGTCAGGTCGCGGCGCTCGGTATCTACCCTGCTGTGGACCCGTTGGCGTCAACCTCGACGATCCTCTCACCTGAGGTGGTTGGAGATCACCACTACAACGTGGCTCGTCGTGTGCAGGAAACCCTCCAGCGCTACAAGGAACTGCAGGACATCATCGCGATTCTCGGTCTTGACGAACTCTCCGAAGAGGACCGTCTCACCGTTAACCGTGCCCGTAAGGTGCAACGCTTCTTGTCGCAGCCGTTCTATGTCGCGGAGGTCTTCACCGGTCTCAAGGGCGAGTATGTACCTGTTGCCGAGACGGTCGAATCATTCGAGGCTCTCATCGACGGTGAACTCGATGACCTTCCTGAGCAGGCATTCTTGAACGTTGGCAACATCGATCAGGTGCAGGCGAAGGCGAAGGCGCTGAGGGAGAGCTGATCGATGTCAACCACCATGAGCGTAGAGGTGGTATCGCCCGAGGCGGTGCTGTATTCGGGTGAGGCCACGATGGTCATCACTCGTACCCTCGGTGGTGGAGAGATCGCCTTTCAGCCAGGTCATGCCGCATTTCTTGGGGCGTTGACAGAAAGCCACACCCGGGTGTTCGTTGCCGATGGCTCAACAGAAGACATCGCCGTCCATGGCGGATTCGTCGAGGTGAGCAACAACAAGGTGTCGATACTTTCAGATACCGCGGAGATTGCCTCACAGATCGACGTTGAGCGGGCAAAGGTTGCAAAAGAGCGGGCGGAATCGCAGTTGCGTGGAGAACATGACGCAAGCGCGGTTGCAGCGCTCGGGCGGGCAAACGCTCGCCTCAGCGCCGCCGGCGTTCAGGTGTAATCGATCGCCGAGAACTCTTGAAGTTTCCGCACTCTGTGGCGGGCATCGATAAAGCGCACCGTTCCTGATCGGGATCGCATCACGAGACTTTGTGTTCTTGCACCGCGCCCGTCGAAGCGAACACCTCGGAGGAGTTGGCCATCGGTCAGTCCTGTGGCGGCGAAAAAGCAGTTGTCGCCTTGAACGAGATCATTTTGGCTGAGCACCCGACTCGTGTCGATGCCGGCAGCCTCGACCTTCGCTCTCTCATCATCTGATTGCGGATCGACGATCGCTTGAATCTCTCCCCCCATGCTCTTGAGAGCGGCAGCGCTAATCACGCCTTCAGGAGTGCCACCGATACCGAACAAAACGTCGACACCGGCATCAGGCCATGATGTTGCAATCGCTCCATATACGTCGCCATCACGAATCAGCCGGATCCGAGCACCGGTAGAGCGAACCTCGTCGATGAGGTCTTGATGTCGAGGCCGGTCGAGGATCACGGCGGTGAGGTCGCGTACGGTGGTGCGCTTGGCCTTTGCGATCCACCGAAGGTTTTGTGTCGGGCTTGCTGTGATGTCGATACAGCCGACAGCTTCGGGCCCAACCGCAATTTTCTTCATGTAGAACGACGGGCCTGGATCAAACATTGAGCCGCGCTCACCAACTGCGATCACTGACAACGCATTGTTGAGACCGAGGGCGGTCAGCGTTGTACCGTCAATAGGGTCAACCGCGACATCAACCTGTGGGTCAGAGCCGTCTCCGACGACCTCGCCGTTGTACAACATCGGGGCAGCATCTTTTTCGCCCTCACCGATGATGACGACACCGTTCATCTGAACTGTGGAAAGGCTGAGGCGCATAGCGTCGACCGCTGCTGCGTCAGCACCCTCTTTGTCACCGCGACCCACCCATCGTGCTGCGGCGAGAGCAGCTGATTCGGTGGCGCGCACAAGTTCGAGGGCAAGGTTGCGATCAGGGCGCTGGGCACTGGTGTCAGACATACCCATACGGTAGTGCCGGAAGGTACCGTCATCAGCATGGGCGAAACCCCCGATATCGAGATGTGTCTTTCTGGCCGGGATATCACCGAGCCTCGACCCACACCCGACGGTGACGCGGTCATCTTTCTTTCTCGACCTTCCGGAGAAGCATGTTCGTTCGTTGAGGTTTCAGTTGACGGCGGATCAGAGAAGGCGCTTGAAATTGATACGCCACCGGCGGCGGGGCGTGGTGGAAGTGGAGGGGTCTGGTGTTTTGCGGGCGAGGACGATGCAATCGTCTATGTGGCGTATGACGGCACGCTGCGGGTCTGGCCTGATCGGAGAAGCCCAGTAACAACGCTGTTGTCGGCAATGGACGGTCCGATTGAAAGTCCGGTACCGGTGGTTGGCCGCAATGCGGTGATGGTGACCGCTGATCGTGGATCGGTGTGGATGATTGCGATCGGCAACGGTGACATCGAACGCCTCGATGACGGCCGTCATGATTTCTGCGCAGACCCCGCCGTGATCAGCGACCTCCGAACGCAGGTGGTGACGTGGCAGGGTTGGTCGGCTCCAGATATGCCGTGGGACCACTCATCTCAGGTGAGATGCAACCTTGATGAGCGCTCCATCACCGTCATCGCGGGGAAAGGTCAGCAGCAACAGATCACTGGTTCTCCCCACGGCGTGTTGTCACTGCGAGACGACTCGGGATGGCTCAACGTGTGGTGTGACGAAACGTTGTTGATCGCTGATGCGGCTGAACATGGCGGCCCGTCGTGGGGTGCATCACAGCGCTCGTTTGCGATCTCACCTGACGGTGAGCACCTCGCGTTCACCCGAAACCTCGATGGGTTTGGCGAACTCTGTGTGTATTCGTTTGACGCTCAGAAGTGGGAACCAATCGGTCGTGGAGTGCACCATCAGGTCCATTGGGGCCCCGGAGGTATTACGGCTCTCAGAAGTGGAGCGCGAACACCCAACCAACTCGTCGTCTATCGGCTCGAAAGTGGGTCACCCCCCACCGATAGTGAACGCTGGGTTCGCAGCACTCTCGCAGTCGGTCCGAGTGAAAAGTGGGCATCGATTGAACTATCTGAGCCTTCCTGTGAAGAAACCGTCAGCGATGGGCATCGAATCGCTTTCCGTCGTTACGGCGCCGGGCGAGGACGGTGCCTCGTGCACATCCATGGCGGCCCAACCGACCAATGGCGGGTCGAATTTCTGCCCCGAGTTGCCTATTGGCAGTCTCAGGGCTGGGATGTCATCATTCCCGATCCACGAGGTTCGACAGGTCACGGACGCTCGTTTACTCAGGCGCTACACGGCGAGTGGGGCCGTGCCGATGTTGACGATGTGGCTGCGGTGATTTCTGAATGCCAGCGTCGGGGGTGGTCGACACCATCGACGACAGTGGTGATGGGGTCGTCATCTGGAGGGATGGCGGCGTTAGGTGTGCTCATCGACTACCCGAAGTCAGTCGCTGGTGGAATTGCGCTCTATCCGGTGAGTGACGCCGCATCCTTAGCAGGGGCAACCCACCGTTTTGAGGCCCATTACAACGACACACTCATCGGACCTCTCGGTGACCCTCGGTACGAAGAACGATCGATGGTCGGTCGAGCCGATCTCATTCGGCAGCCGTTACTACTGATGCACGGCACCGATGACCCGGTCGTGCCCGTCACTCAAAGCCGAGCTCTGCGAGACACTCTTCATGCATCTGGCGTCGAGGTGCGTTACACCGAATTTGAAGAGGAGGGGCATGGGTTGCGAAATCCCGAACATCGATGGCGAGAGTACGAACTGGTCGGTGCCTTTTTACATGACGTTGTTGGGGGATGAAAATCTCTTTGGTTGCTGAACAGGTAGTGTCATCGCGTGGCCGATCAGCACGAGTTTGACGCAAATGATGACGAAGCAGTGAACGTCTTCTACGACCTCACCGTGTGGGATGCCGATCAGCGGAGCGCTCTCGTTGAGTCTCTTGCGGCAGCTTCTGTTCCTCATGCATGGCGCGAGAACGAACTTGTTGTGCCGGAGTCCGTTGAAGACGTCACCGATGAGATTTTTGATCGACTCGAACGCGAAATTGGGCCGTTTCCCATCGCTCTCAGCGACGATGACGAAGCCGTCGAATTTCAACTTGACGAATGGTCGCTATCTGAGCGCGGAGTGCTCGTTGAGCAGCTCATCGCAGGGGAGATTCCTCATCGGTGGGAAGGCGATTCGCTCTTCGTTATTGGTGATGCGGCTGACGATGTTGATGAACTCCTCGATGCGATCGAATCAGGAGACCTTGCAGTGCTTGATAGTTCAGCACCCGACGGGGCTCTCGCCGCCTTGTTCTCAATCGGTGACAATCTTGCACGGTCAGTCGATGATGCAACAGCTCGTATGCAACTGTTCGGACTCGCATCGGAACTTGCTGAGTCGTCGCCCCCCTACGGACTTGCGATGAATGTGTGGGCCTCGGTGGTTGCAGCGGTGGAGCAGTTGACAACGTCATTTACCGAGGAACCTTTCGACCCCGAACACATTGCGGTAGCGGCCCGAGATCTGCGAGACCTCTGCCGTCCGTGGGTATGACGTCTCACCAGAACTGTGAGCACAAAACGACGCGTTGAACAGTCGTCGCTACGCTCGGCGGAATGCTGCTCGCCGAACTGGAAATTGTGCATTCCCGCTCAGCGCAGCCGACTCGCCGAGTTGCTCTAGGTCACCTTGTTCTGCCGGTCGAACCCGCTCCAGGTCTGGGAGGCATTCTCTTGGGAGCTGTCGTGGCTCGTCATGCCTTCGACCTGGCGAGCGATGACATTATCGGTCTTCGTCGGCTCATCAGCGATATCGGTGCTGGTCGTCGAGTGGTGCAGCCCCGGATGCGGCACCGCTACCAAGTCGATCGTCATGGGCTTGCGGTCAGCACTCATCGCCTCATCGGTGAAGGTGAGGAAATGTCGTTTGAATTCGCAGAGCGTGGTGGTGACCTGGCACAGGCCCTTGGAGCGATTTACGCAATTGAACGTCTCGACCAGCAGCATCGATCATCGATCGCAGATGTCTTGATTCAGGCTCTGCGTTGGAAAGGGCCGATCGGGCCATCGATGGTGGCATTCCTCGCCGGTGCGCAAAGTTCATCACTCGCCGCTCTCGCCGACCCACGTGCATGGGCATTGGAACGTCTCGGGTTCTCCGACTCAGAGACGTCACCATCATCTCGGGAAGTCTCTCGCCGTTACCGGCAGCAAATGAGATCAGTGCACCCCGATCATGGGGGAGACCATGAGGATGCAAGCGCAGCGATACGTGAACTCGCCGAGGCTCGTCGTATCTTGACGAAGTCGTAACGAATTAGTCGCCGCTGATCTCTTCGAGCTCGCGCTGAGCGGTCTCAGGAAGTCCGACGATAACGAGAATCACGGCGACGACCTGTCCGACCATGAGCAGCCCCATGACCGATCCGTAATCCCACCCGGTGTCAAGCAGTGCGCCGGCCCCGAGGAGGCCGGCAATCCCACCGAGAAGGGCGGCAACGGTGAGCAGGCCAGCCGCACGGCTTCTGTTGCCAGTAGGAAAGAGCTCGGCTCTGTAGACCGCAAGGGCGGGGTAGGCAACCCCGCCAAGAAGTCCACCACCAAACGCGGTGATCCACATCGGAAGGCCTCCGAAGCTGAACGATGCGACAATGAGTAACGCAGCGAATGGAAGCGACATGGCGATGAGGCGTCGACGTCCGCGCCGATCTGCCGCCCGTCCACCGATGATGAGCCCAATCGCTGCTGGCGTTGCAGTTGCCAAACTAAACAGTGAGATAGCTGAGCCCGAAAGCTCGCGGACATCGCTGAGATAGCGATTCTGGAAGAAACTTGCCGGTGCGACGAGAAGATTCACTCCGACGAGGATTGCGGCCAGAGTGAAGAAACGTTTTTGATGCAACGGAACGCGCTCTGCGTGCGGCGCGCTAAATCGGCGTGACTCGGGAAGCCGTCGGGTGAGGTCAACTGCGATCACCAGCCATATGAGCGTGAGAGCAAACACCCATCTCCAGCCTGAAGGGCCGAGATCGGTGAGTGGCAATGCCATGACGGCGATACCCGCACCAAGGCCGCTCGCCATCGCCATAATGCCAACGGCGTAGGCCCTCGAACCTCGTGGCATCTCCTCAGCGGCGATGACAGCGATGAGAAAGTCGAGCGCGAGGCCCAGCGGTCGCCCGATGCTCTGGGTTACGACGAGAAAGGGAAAGTTGGGGGCGAGAGCGCCGGTGGCGGTCACGATCGGAGCGGTCCACGCCATCGCGATGACAATCTTGCGACGGCCAATTCGGTCGCCGGCGATGGCGAGAGGGATGGTGATGAGGATTCCTGCCCTTACGAGGGATCCGGCGACACCAACGCCGGTATTACCCACTCCGAAGTCATCTGCTGCGAACGTGACCGTCTGAGTGAAGACGGTGTTGGTGAATGCCGAACTCATTGCTGCGGCAGCCAGCAGGCCGAGAATCATGACCTGACGGGCGCTCAGGCGATCGGGTGGCGCCCACCACGGCAGAGGTGGTGGGGTGGATAGTGCATGAGGGCGTCGAATCCCTAGTCGGTTGACAAACAACATGATGGGGAAAAAGAACACCCACCCGAACCATGGGATATCGATTCGATACGAGGTGGTTTCAACGATCCTGTTCTCGTCAATGCTGACATGACGTTCCCAATGAGAAAACGGACCATCTGCGAGGACAAACGTGTGGTTCCTGTCGTCACCTGAGGGTGAACGTTCTTCTACCACGAGGTCATGACGCGGCGATGACAGCACTGAGAGGCGATGGGGCGTTACCTCCCAAGAACGCGTCACTGTTCGAGTGCCCCGACTTACCGTCACGGCGGGAGCATACTGTTGCAGTGCCTAATGAGAGGACGGGAATGACAGAAGAGGTGGCTGAGCCGGTCATCCGCATCGACCACCGGGGCCCTTTACATGGCAGTGTTCGTGTGCCGGGCGCAAAGAATTCTGTTCTGAAGTTGATGGCGGCAACAGTGCTTGCCGACGGGGAGTTCCATCTCGTCAACGTTCCTGAGATCGTTGACGTCGACATCATGTCTGATCTTCTTCGCTCGATTGGCTCCCAGGTTGATGCCGGCAGCGATGGTTCGTTGCGCATCACTCATTCCGGCGAGTTATCGACCAGCGTTCCTGCCGATCTGGCAGGTCGTATGCGGGCTTCAATCAACCTGCTCGGGCCACTTGTCTCGCGGGTTGGCAAGATCGAGATCGCTCTTCCAGGGGGTGACGATTTCGGACTCCGACCAATCGATATGCATATCGCCGGACTCGAAGCCATGGGGGCGACCTGCACATTCTTAGATGGCGTGCTCACAGTTAACGCTCCTCGGCTTGTCGGCGCCGACATCCGTTTTTCTTTTCCCAGTGTTGGAGCGACCGAAAATTTGGTCACCGCTGCAGTGTGTGCCGATGGGGTGACGACGATCGAGGGCGCGGCTCGCGAGCCAGAAGTTGCTGATCTTTGCCGCTTCCTCGTCGCAATGGGGGCCCAAATCGAGGGAATCGGCGAGTCAACCCTTCGAATAACCGGAGTGCCTCATGGGGCATTGCACTCTGCCTCGCATCGCGTCGTTCCAGACCGAATTCAAGCGGCAACCTACATTGCATCGGTGGCGGTTGCCGGCGGCGAAGTCGACATGATCGACGCCCAGCGAAACGACATGCAGATGTTCCTGCACCGCTGTTCTGAGATGGGGCTCGTGTTCACCGATCTCGATGGAATCGGTGTAAGGGTCACCGCTCCTGACCGACTGCGCTCAGTTGACGTACAGACTCTGCCATACCCTGGCGTCGCAACCGACTACAAGCCACTCGTGATTGCAATGCTGTCGGTCGCTGACGGCTCAGCTGTGGTCACCGAGAACCTTTATCCGGGTCGGTTCCGATATGTCGACGAGTTACAGGCGCTTGGAGCGAACATCAAGATGCACGAGCATCACGCCGAGATCACTGGCGTGCAGCGGCTGTCAGGGGCGTTGGTAACTGCGCACGATATTCGTGCCGGGGCAGCGCTTGTCGTTGCCGGATTGGCAGCCGACGGCGTGACAACAATCAGTGGAGTGGGTCATATCGACCGCGGGTACGACGACCTCGTCGGTCGCTTACGTGAGATTGGAGTCGGCATCACCCGAAGGTGATGACCCGCGAGCAATCTCATGTTCGGCTGCCGCTCGTTCGACACGCCGCTTCACGAGGGCGAGCAACGCAATGACGATCACGATCGGACCTGCGACGAGCAGGATTTCATCCCAACCGCCCTGATGTGCGAGTAGGTGGGAATATTTGGTGTGCGAACCGACCACGGTTGGAGCGTAGGAGATGTTCTCAGTGTTCGCATCGCTCGACGGGGGTAAACCGGGCCTTGAATGGTTGAATAGAGGCGTCATGTTGGAAAAAGTTCTTGCGACAATCGAGGTCATTCGGCCCGTGCTTCAAGCTGACGGCGGCGATGTTGAACTCATTGGCGTCGACGAAGACACCGGTGTCGTCTCTGTTCGTCTCATCGGAGCCTGCGGCACGTGCCCAGTGTCAACACAAACCCTCAAAGGTGGCATCGAACGAATCATGCGAGATCGAGTTGACGGTGTCACCGAGGTCATTGATATATCGGCCGCGGAGAACGTCATCTGATGGCGCGTGCGTCAGCAGATCCAGAGGCGTTATATTCGGCTGCCCTCCAAGGTGACCGGGCTGCAACTGCACGCCTGCTGTCCCTGATTGAGCGTGGCGGCGAACCCGGCCGAGTGGTCGGGCGACTTGCTTACCCGAAGAGTGGCGAAGGCTACACCGTTGGTTTGACAGGTGCCCCCGGAGCGGGAAAGAGCACATTGACGAGTGCGACGATCGGCCATTTGCGCTCACTCGATCTCGAAGTTGCGGTACTTGCGATCGACCCGTCATCTCCGTTCACCGGTGGAGCGATTCTTGGCGATCGAGTGCGTATGCAAGACCATGCGACCGATCCCGGCGTGTTTATTCGGTCAATGGCGACACGAGGCCATCTCGGAGGACTTTCACTGGCGACGCCTGAAGCGGTTCGACTACTCGACGCCCTTGGACGCAAGTGGATCCTGGTCGAGACGGTCGGGGTCGGTCAGGTCGAAGTTGAGGTTGCTGGCAAAGCAGATACAACGGTCGTCGTCGTCAACCCTGGATGGGGCGACAGTGTGCAGGCGAATAAGGCTGGCCTGATGGAAATCGCCGATGTGTTTGTGATCAATAAGGCTGACCGAAAGGGTGTTGAGGAGACTCGTCGAGACCTTGAACAGATGCTTGATCTGTCTGATCTCCCACATGACGCCTGGCGTCCAACAATCGTGACGACCGTCGCAAACACGGGTGAAGGAGTTCCAGAATTATGGGACGCCGTCCTCGAACACCGTGAACATGCGGAGAGTTCAGGTCTTCTAGAAGAACGTCGTCGTTTCAGGTCATCTGAAGAGCTAAGAGAGATCGTTGCCAATCGCCTTCGTGAGCGAGCCCGAGAAATCTGCACGGGTGATCGTTGGGATGAAGTGACCGGAGAGGTCACCGAACAACGACTCGATCCGTGGTCAGCTGCTGACGAGATGCTTGCTCCGGTTGACGCCTGAGGCGGAGACCTCCCTCTGCGCCCGATCGAGCGCTTCGATGACAAATGACGGACCGGGCCGGCCCCGCGACTGCCACCGTTGCGCTACCCGCTGAATTTCGGTGACCGACCATCCCTTGCGTAATGCTGAGATCAGCGCACGTGCGGTTGCCGACTCTGATGCATGGGCTCGCAGAAGGGCAAGTGTGCTCGGAACGCTCAACACAGGGATGCCGTCGATCTCGACGACGTCGCCTTCTGAGAGGCCGCGGGTGAAGTGAGTAACGATGTCTCCCGGCGCACCAGGCCATGAACCTTTCCGACAGAGCAGATGAACACGATCGTCGTCATCGCACCCCTCGAGATCGTGAAGCCTGATTGCCGCAGCGTGAGAAATGACGCCATTGCCAGGGCCCATCGTCGCAAGTCGGCAACGTTGTTTCCAGGTTTCAGGAAAAGTTGTTGACCGCAACACTCGATGGGCAGGCCGATCGAGTACACCGAGTTCGATAAGCCGTCGCTCTCGGTGCCACGAAACCCCCAACTCTCGGGCAACTGCTGATCCGGCTACACCATCATGCTCTCGGAGATATCTGAAGAAGCTATGCATTTGCCAGAGAGGTCATTGCCTCACTGGCGCAGGAAGGTGATTAGCGACCGACGAAGTCCGCTTTGCCCGGGCCATGCTCCAAGAAACTCTTCACCCCGATCTGGGAGTCTTCTGACCGGAAGACCTCGGTAAACGCCTCACGCTCAACTGCGAGACCATCATCGAGAGTGAGCGAGAGGCCCCGATCGATCGCTTCCTTGGCAAGTCCTTGGGCGACGAGCGCGCCCTTGGCGAGACTCGATGCAAGTTCGAGTGAACGCTCTCGGAGTGCATCGTGCTCGACAACCTCGTCGGCGAGTCCGATTCGAAGTGCTTCTTCGGCGGCAACTTGGCGTCCGGAGAGCGAGATTTCTTTAGCTCGGCTCGCCCCAACAATGCGGGGGAGACGCTGGGTGCCGCCACCCCCTGGAATGATGCCAAGCAAAATTTCGGGTTGCCCAAAGACAGCCTTCGTCGATGCGATTCGATAGTCGCAGGCCATTGCGAGTTCGCAGCCGCCGCCAAGTGCATAGCCAGCAACCTCGGCGATCACCATTCGCGGGAGCGCAGCGAGAGCAGCGAGAGCATCATGGAATTTGCGAGTAATCACGGCGCCCTCTTCTGGGCCGCCAAACTCGGAGATATCTGCACCGGCAGCAAAAATGCGCTCTCCTCCGGTCACGATGATCGCTCCTGGCAGGTCGGCGGCGAGTTCATCTGCGATCGCATGCAGTCCTTCAAGGACGGCAGTGGAAAGCGGATTCACCTTTCCATTCGTAAGGGTGATGATCGCAACACCATCGTCGCGACGTTCGAGATTGATGACAGATTCGGTGTTCATCTCTCCAGCATGCCCGATTTGGTCAGCTGAGGCCGAGCGCATCGAGGTAGCACGCCATCATTCGCTGGGCGATCGCCGACCACGAATATGACTGCTCGACGAGTTGGCGCCCGTGAGCGCTGAGCGATTCTCCGAGATGGCGGTACCGGAGTACGGTGTCGATTCGCTCTGCGAGTTGGCCAGTATTGCCTGGTTCGAATGTCAAGGCTGCCTCGGTTCCCTCGACAATCTCTGCAAGGCCGCCGGTTTCGGCAATGACTAGCGGCGACCCGCCAGCGAGCGCCTCGAGAGCGACGACTCCGAAAGGCTCATAGAGCGAAGGAATCACGACGCACGCCGACCGATGAATCATTGTGCGGAGCTCGTTATCAGAGATATATCCGGGAAGGTCGATGAGGTCGCTTACCCCGATGACATCGATTTGCGATTGCAGGTCCGCGAGATATGAGCCACGGCCGGCGATCACACAGTGCACGTCCGGGTGGTGAGACCGAAGTTCAGCCATCGCTCCGGCGAGCACGTGGAAGCCCTTTTCGTATTTGATGCTTCCCCACGCAAAGATCAAGTTGGCGTCAGGTTGCTCATCAGCGTGAGGTGCGGGAGCAGCCCACCAGGTTTGGTCGATGCCACCGGGCACGCTGCGTACCGCTGCGGGATCGAGTTCAAAATCTGTTGTGACCTGCCGACCAAGAATTTTCGAGATGGTGATGACGCGTCGTGATGCGACCGCTTGCCACCATTCGATGCCGTTGACATCTGAGGGGATGCCAGGAGGCACATGGCCCCCATGACGACTGCGTTCGGTGCCGTGGAAGGTGGTGACGAGCGGGCAGGCATATTGGCGGGCGACCACCTGTGAGGCCCACGACACCTCCCAGTCATGGGCATGAACGATGTCGGCTCTCCAATCGCCGAGATCGGCGGCCGCCATGACGAAGGCGTGGTTGGCTGATGCAACCCGTGCGATCGCCCGATCGGGGAGCCACGGCAGATCGATCTCGACACGAAGAGTTCGAAACGAACCTGATTCGGTGTATTTCGAAGTGCCGGGGGTGAGGCGGGTGATGACAACAACTTCATGGCCGGCATCGGCGAGAGCATGGGCGAGGCCATCGACGTGCGCAGCTCGACCACCCGATACAGCGGGAGGAGTTTCCCAGGAGAACATGAGTATGCGCACTGGCGCGCACCATAGTCTTTAAGAGTGACCAACGCCCGACTCGTCGAACCCACGCTGGGTGAGATCGATGTTCATCTCTTTAATGAGGGCACTCATCGGAGGCTTTGGGAGCTGCTCGGCCCTCAACATACGGCTGCAGGGATTCGGTTCGCAGTCTGGGCCCCAAACGCCCAGCGGGTTGAGGTGCTCGGAGATTGGGATGGCTGGGCCGGGAATGCATTGCGCCCCGTGGGTTCTTCTGGAATTTGGGCAGCGGTGGTTGACGAGGCAGAGGGCGGTCAGTTCTACAAGTTTCGTGTCACGGGTGCCCATGGTCGCGAGGTGATGAAAGCCGACCCCATGGCGCGGCAAAGCGAGTTACCACCGGGTGATGCGTCGATCATCCCAAATGATTCCATTGAGTTCGAGTGGAGCGATCGTGACTGGATGGCCGGCAGGGGCGCCGTGCTGCAAGGTGACAAACCGCTGCGAATATACGAAGTGCACGCAATGTCGTGGCGCCGCGATCTCAGTTCATGGGAAGAGATTGCTGACGCCTTGATCTCCCATGTGCAGCGACTCGGATTTACTCACGTCGAGTTTCTGCCGCTTGCGGAGCACCCCTTTGGTGGGTCATGGGGGTACCAGATCACCGGCTTTTTCGCTCCGACCGCCCGGCTGGGAAGCCCTGACGGTCTCCGACGGCTCATCGATCGACTACACGGCGCAGGCATAGGAGTGATTCTTGACTGGGTGCCCGCTCATTTTGCGAAAGATTCGTGGTCGCTTGGCAGATTTGACGGAACAGCGCTGTACGAGCATGAGGACCCCCAACGAGGAGAACATCCCGACTGGGGAACATTCATTTTCAATACTGGGCGCAATGAGGTACGAAATTTTCTCGTGAGTAATGCGCTCTACTGGCTGCGTGAATTCCACATCGATGGACTACGTGTTGATGCGGTTGCGTCGATGCTGTACCTCGACTACTCGCGTGCTGATGGAGAGTGGACACCAAATGAACGCGGAGGAAACGAAAACCTTGAGAACGTTGCGTTCTTGCAAGAACTCAACACGGTGATCGGCGCAGAGTTTGGCGATGTAGTGATGATCGCAGAAGAGTCAACCGCATGGCCGGGCGTCACCCATCCAGCTGACGCTGGTGGACTCGGATTTAGCCATAAGTGGAATATGGGTTGGATGCACGACACGCTGTCGTACGCCCATCGGGAGGCCGTACACAGGCGATACCACCACGGTGAGCTTTCGTTCAACATGTTGTACACCTACGGCGAGCGATACGTCCTTCCTCTCAGCCATGACGAGGTCGTGCATGGGAAGGGCAGCTTGCTGGCAAGAATGTCGGGTGATGATTGGCAGAAGTTTGCAACGCTGAGGCTGACCTATGGCTGGCAGTGGGCGATGCCCGGACCCCCTGTGTTGTTTATGGGCTCAGAGTTTGCCCCGTGGTCAGAATGGAGTGATGTGCGCGGAGTTGAATGGTGGCTCGAAGACCACGCTCCCCACGCAGCGATGGCAGGGCTGATTTCTCAACTGAACTCACTTTGTGATGACCACCCGGCCCTGTGGAGGTGTGACCGAGAGCCAGAGGGATTCGAGTGGATCGACGATCGCAACGCAGAAGACTCTCTCTACTCATTCGTTCGCCGGTCGCCCGAGCATGACGACGCAGTGCTCGTTGTTGCAAATTGGACTCCGGTTCCACGACCTGCTTTTCGGATTGGTGCGCCTCGAGATGGTCGCTGGAGGATCGTTCTCGACACCGATGATTCTCGATTTGGCGGAAGTGGGTACCTCAAGGTCACCCGAAGCGCTGATGTTGTTGATGCGGAGTCAGTCGAATGGCAGGGCCGACCGACGTCGATCGTCGTTGATGTCCCGCCGCTGTCAATGTTGTGGCTCGCAGAGGTGTCGCCATGAGCGCGATCGATGCGACCGAGCGTTCCAGCGATCGCTCCCTTGCGGCGAGTTGCGCAGTGCTTGGAGCAGCGGTCGGCATCTTTGGTATCGCATTTGGGGTGGGTTCTGTTGCTGCAGGTGGTTCTGTCGCAATGACCTGCGTGATGTCGCTGCTGGTGTTCACCGGAGCGTCGCAGTTCTCCGCGGTCAGCGTGATCGCATCAGGTGGATCAACTGCCGCTGCGCTTGCGGGGGCGTCGCTTCTTGCGGCTCGAAATGGCGTCTACGGGCTCGCAATGTCGCGGACCTTGCGGGGCTCGCTCCTGAAGCGGATTGTCGCCGCCCAGATCACCATCGACGAATCGACGGCGATGTCAACCGCTCAAGAAGAGCCTCAGGCCGCCCGGGTGGCATTTTGGTGGACAGGGCTCTCGGTTTATGTGTTCTGGAATGCGGGAACTCTCGTTGGAGCGCTTGCAGGAAATGCGATCGACCCTGAAAAGTTTGGCCTCGACGCAGCATTCCCTGCCGGATTCGTAGCGATGGTCATTCCTCATCTTCGACACCGGAGCGGTCGACGTGCCGCTGCGATCGGGGCGTTGGTCTGTGCGGTGACGATGCCGTTCATGCCTGCAGGAGTGCCGATTCTGTGTGCATCAGTTGGTGTGTTGGTGGGGGTAAAGAAATCATGACGTGGACCCTCGTGCTCGTACTGTCGGCAATTGCCTACGCCTGCAAAGTCACCGGACTTGTCATCATTGGTGGCCGTGAACTACCCGAGGTTGTTGACCGCTGTCTACATCTGATCCCTGCAGCGCTGGTGTCGGCGCTAATTGTGAATTCGACGATCGGGGGAGACGATGGCATTGTCGTTGATGCCCGTGCAGTGGGAGTGGCGGCTGCCATCCTCGTCGCCACAAGACGGGTTCCACTCGTTGTGGTGATCGTGACGGGTGCTGCGGTGACCGCTGTGGTGCGGGCCGTTGGGCTCGCACCGTAGAGATTGCTCTACTGGTGTAGCGACAGCGTTGACGCAGATTCGCGCAGTGCCGAGGCGGCTGATTCGGGTGGAACGACGTTGATCATCACACCAGTGCCGCGCTCAAAGCCCGCCTGAGTGACGAGGTTTGGCCAGATATGAATATGCCAGTGGTATTCGCCATCGTGCTGGTGGGGTGCACTGTGGAAGCCAACGTTGTACGCCACATCGCCCAGAGTTGAACTCAGCACCTTCATTGCATCTCGCAAGCTTCGACCGACCGCCGCAAGGTCATCTTCATCGCTGTCTTGGAGATGTGCATGGTGCTGTTTCGGAAGGATGAGCAACTCGTATGGAGTTCCACTCCAGTACGGGCACACGACGAGAACAGCGTCATTTTCGAAGACCACTCGATCTTGTGACGTCCGTTCAGCTTCGATCGTGGTACACGCAACACAGCCGCCCGCGAAGCGTGCGAATGCGCGTTCTTCTTCGAGCATTTCACCGGGGACGAATGGCAACCCCATCAACTGGCCGTGCGGATGAGCGAGCGAGGCTCCAGCTTCACGACCGTGATTGACGATGGCTTGGGTGTAGCGGATATGGGGCATATTTGCATGGGCGACGAAGCGTCGACGCAGCGAGTCCATGAATTGTTCGGCCTCGCTGTCGTCGAGGTCGCCGAGATTTGAGGAGTGATCTGGGGTGTACACGAATACTTCGTGCAGCCCAGTTCCCTCGGCGTTGACGTGCACCGGCCCTTCGTTGTGAACCGAGAAACCGTCGTCACCTGTGAACGCCGGGTACAGATTTGGTACGACACGAATCGTCCACGCACCGGTGTTATCAATGGTTTCGAGCGCTGGTGGAGTTGCCTCTTCGTTGCCAGGGCAGAACGGGCAAGGACGATCTTCAGGGCCATCCATCACCGTTGAACGAGGAGCGAAGTCGTTTGGTCGTTGGGCGCGTCCGGGAACGATGGTCACCCAGCGGCCGGTGAGTTGATTGAGTCGTAGTTCACTCACAGTGCTTTCAGGATATGTGCCAAATGAGTCGGTTTGGTGGCATTCACCAAAGACATTTAGCGAGACCGAGAGTACACCGAGAGATGACGTCCACTCGTCGCGTCAAATGCTGACCGACTTGCGTCATTGAATCTTGCGGTAACTTCCAGTCCGGCCGCGGTTGCCATTGCATCGAGTTGATCAACGGTTGCGTAACGGATACTCCACGGCCGCAAACGCACACCTTGCTCTTCGGAAAATTCGACGAACTGCCCCTCGAGCAACTGATCCGCGCCGTGATGACGAGAGATCGACAACACCACATGCGTTGCGGTTATCGACCGAATTGAGATGTCATCCACCATTCCGCCATCGGGCTGCTGCGGAGGAGTGAGGCCTTCGATGACCACTATTCCGCCAGGAGTAAGGGATTGTGAGCACGCGTTGAGGCAGGCCTGTTGACGTTCTTGAGTTTCGAGATTGAACAGCGTGTTGAAGCCGATGAGCACAACGTCGAAGGGGCCGCTCGGCATATCATCGACCATGTCGCCGACAACCGCGGTGACTGTTTGCTGATGGTCCGCTGCGCGGAGTCGATCGAGCATGGCAGAACTGGTGTCGACCCCGGTCACCGCGAACCCGTGAGAGGCAAGAGGTATCGCAAGCCGGCCAGTGCCAACGCCAAGCTCGCATAGTGTGTGGCCAGAGGAGTACTCATCGATGAGTGTGACGAGAGCCGAAACATCGCTGAGATCTCGGTACCAGTCGTCGTACACGTCGGCAAATGCATCGCCATAGGTATCTGATTCGTAACCCTCCACACCTGCAAGTTAGCGACAGGTTGCCAACAACGTGTCTAGCCTGAGGGATGTGGAGACATTGTCGACATATCTTGACCACGCAGCGACCACGTCAATGCACCCAGAGGTGCTCGACGCAATGCGCCCATGGCAAGAGACACTTTTTGCGAATCCGAGTGGCAGCCACCGGGCGGCACGCACCGCGCGGAAAGCCGTCGACGAGGCTCGCGAGGTCATCGCAGCCGAACTCGGCGTACAAGCCGGAGATGTCGTCTTCACCGGTGGCGGAACCGAATCAGATAACTACGCGATTTCAGGCTCGGTTCGGGCGCGTGGCGGCACCGCGGTGTGTTCAGCGGTTGAGCACCATGCCGTGCTCGACCCGGTTGAACACCACGCCGGACGAACGGTGGCGGTCACCGCAGATGCTCGTGTTGATGTCGATGACCTGAAATGTGTGCTCGACTCGATGACCTCAGTCGGTCAAGAAGTTGCCGTCGTATCGGTGATGGCGGTGAACAACGAGGTGGGCTCTTGTAATGACATCGCTGAGGTCGCGTCGGTCGTTCGGGCCCATGCCCCCAACGCATGGCTCCACACCGATGCCGTTCAAGCAGCATGCTGGATCAACCTTTCAGAATTGACACAACATGTCGACCTCCTTTCGTTGAGTGCCCACAAATTTGGTGGACCCAAAGGAGTGGGCATCATGGTGCTCAGGAACGGAGTGGCACCAGAACCGCTGATGCGTGGTGGGGGACAAGAACGAGGGCGACGCTCGGGAACGATCGATGTCGCCGGCGCAGTGGGAACAGCAACTGCGCTCCACATCACCGGAAGCCAACGACCCACGGTGTCGCAACGGGTGGCATCGCTACGTGACGAACTCCTCGATGCGCTCACAGCAATTGAAGGCGTGACCGAGACAGTGCCCCGATCGCGCACCGTTCCTGGAATTGCTCATATCTGCGTAAACGACCTTGACAGCGAAGCTCTGCTCTTCATGCTTGACGAGGCTGACGTGTACGCAAGCGCTGCCTCAGCATGCGCGAGCGGAGCGATGGAGTCATCTCATGTCTTGTCTGCCCTCGGCCTCTCAGATGACCTTCGACGAGGAGCGCTTCGACTCTCACTTGGTCACACGACCTCATCTGCAGATATCGATCGAGCGATCTCGGTCATGACGAACAGCATCGGGCAACTTCGTGAACGCAAAGCGGCAAGAAAGCAGCGTGCGTGATGAGAGTGATGATCGGAATGAGCGGAGGAGTCGACTCTTCAGTCGCCGCCGCCTTGCTGCATGAGCAAGGACACGATGTCGTCGGTGTGACAATGCGGCTGTGGGGAGGCGAAAGTGACACGGGTTGCTGCAGCGTGTCTGATGTTGATGATGCGAGACGAGTAGCGCAACAGATCGGTATCGAGCACGTGGTCTTTAACTTCTCAGAAGAATTCGACGAGCACGTCGTGCAGCCGTATGTCGATGCGCACCAAAGTGGCATCACCCCGAACCCATGTATCGAATGCAACCGGCACCTCAAATTCGAACGACTTGCGGAGCGAGCCGACGAGCTCGGATTCGATGCGGTCGCCACTGGACACCATGCGCGCATCGGTTCTCATGCGAACGGTCGACTGCGCCTCGAACGCGGTGCAGATCTCGCAAAAGATCAGAGCTATGTGCTGCACATGGTGACGGCAGCCGGGCTTGAACACACGAGTTTCCCCATCGGCCACATGACAAAAGACGAGGTTCGCTCACATGCAGCCCGTCTTGGACTCCGCACCGCAGGCAAGCCCGATAGCCAGGACGTCTGCTTTATCAGCAGAGCTGACGGACGTGAACATTTTCTCGGAAATCGCATTCCACTGCGCAGTGCTCGGGTCGTCGATCGCTCTGGATCTCAGATTGGTGAAGTTCCCTCTGTCGAGATGGTGACCCTCGGTCAGCGTCGAGGGCTCGGTGTGCCCGGTGGTGGCCCCGTTCGTTACGTAATCGGTGTCGACGTGTCTGATGACGACCCGACCGTTGTCGTCGGAGATGCTGAAGACTTATTAGTGAGTTCACAGAAGGTGCACTCAATGACGTGGGTTGATGAACCATTTGAAGGTGACGCGCTTGCACAAACAAGCGCTCACGGTGAACCCCGACCTTGCCGTGTGACGTCGACCGGTGATCGAGAACTGCAGATCGACTGGGGCCTGCGTTCAACTCGTATCGCACCCGGTCAAAGCGTCGTGCTGTACGACTCCACCAATACGTGGGTCATTGGCGGAGGAATCGCCGAACGTTCACCGCTGTAGCGCCCGGCGCTCGCCTAGCGTGGCGCCCGAAATTGTGCGAGCGCAGCCCCCGGACGGCTTGGGGCGACAAGTGCAGCGGTGAGGTGAATCGCTCGACCCTCAGGAACTGAACGGCCGGCCGACATGATGACGGTCTCACTGCTGCGCAACGAGATCTCGAGTGCGGGCCCAGTCGCTGGCCCGGTGAGGTCGGCCGCCTCGGTTGCGGCTGAAGCCAGTTCGATACCGGACACCACATGGGAACGCCACATCGCCGTTTCCAATAACACCAGCGGATCGTGGATCACCACACCGGCGGGGACGAACACCAGCCATCGACATGAGAGACGATGCCAGCGAGTCGACCCGAGCACTCCGAGAGCCATGGCACCGACACCGAGCGCGACGGCTGCGACCCACTGTGCTCGTTCGGCCGCGATCACGGACGAGGTGCCGCATGCGGCCATCAGCATCCACAAGAACACCGCCGGGATCATAAAGCCGAGCGGCGGCCTGAGCGGAAAACGTTGCTCCGACCCATAGGAAGCGAACTGGACCCAGCGTTGACCGAGCTCAGCACTCAACATCGCAAACGCAGCGATCACGCCGGCAATGAGCCCGAGCGTGCCGAGTGTGGCATCACCACCTGCGATGAGAACAGCCGTCGCAGCAACGGGCCCAAGCGGAAGGGTGGTGCGAGCCAATGTCAGCATCAACGGCGAACCCACGAAGACGGCGACAGCGCCGACGATCCAGAGAATCCACAGCGAAAAGGAGGCGGTCACACCGCTATCGAGAGGGTTCATGGCCTGACTTACGGCGACCGCAGTGGCAACCCATCCAACCCGAGCCAACCACGAGAGAACGCTCTGAAAGCGAGACGGAAACGAGGGCGAACGCATTGGGAACCATTCTGTCGGGTATCGCGCCGTAAAGGGCACGTACGAATCGTGAAAGCGTCATCGATCATGCAACGATGTCGCTATGGCGAGGTCACTCGACGGAATAGTTCCAGGGGCAACCCTGGGGGTGGGGAGCCTTCCTCATCGGAGTGCGTCGGCAGCGGTCGAATTTTCGGTAAAGAACTTTGACCTTCCCGTAGTGCCCCGCCTGCCGAGACGGTCTGGTGCTGAGTCACTCGCAAACCAGGCGCTCGTCGGCGTACCGGGGGTGGAGATGGGGCCGTACGGCACACTCGCCGTCGATGTCACCCGGCTCGACCCAGAAGCACCCGTCACGACCGATTTGCTGACCGACAACTTTGTTGGCTTCCGGGCATTTACCGAACTTGCACCTCAACTAGGAGTTGACGGCCGAACCTTCAAATGGCAGGTGGTCGGACCCGTCACGCTCGGTCTCACCCTGTTGCGGGCGGGGGCACCCGATCACCTCGCATTTCGAGTAGCGACACAGGCGATTAACGAGCATGTTGCCACGCTCGGCTCTGTACTTGCAGAAGTGCTTCCGAATTCAATGCAGCTCATCGTGTTCGATGAACCGTTGATGGTTGACCTCATGTCGAATGACTTCCCGCTTGCTCCTGATGCAGTCGCCGACATGCTGTCCGGAGTGATGGCCTCCGCACAGTCATTCGGCGTCGTTGGCCTCCACTGTTGTTTCGAGGCTGATTGGCCTTCGCTGCTCGAAGCCGGCCCACAGGTGCTCTCAATGCCGGCAACAGAAGCCGTCGTGGATGTCAGTGGATATCTCGATCGGTTTCTGCAAAACGGTGGAAGAATCGCGTGGGGAGCCGTCGGCACCGAGGGCCCCGTAGGCGTATCAGCGGGCCGATCATGGAAAGCGCTCAGCGGTATCTGGTGCAAAATGGTTCAACGAGGAACCGATCCCGGAATGCTCCGATCACAGAGTTTGCTGTCGCCGCAAAGTGGGCTTGCCTCGTACTCTCCTGCGGTGGCCGAAGAAATTTGCGAGTCGTTGCACAACATTTCATTGAGAGTGCAAGACCAAGCGTCAGCTGCAAAATTGGTGCTCGGCGCATAGCCGCCGTGATCTTCGCGTTCTCTCTACACTCGTCACATGGCCGAGGAGTCTCGACTCGTGACGACATCTGAGGAGGCTCGTCTTCGTATCACCGAGTTGCGGTCGTCTGTTGACCGGCATAACGCCCTTTATCACGAGAACGACGCCCCAGAGCTTCCCGATGCCGAATACGACGTGCTCGTCCGAGAGTTACGTGAATTGGAAGCACAGTTTCCAGAGTTCGTTGACGATTCCTCGCCCGCTCAGACCGTAGGCGGCGCTCCGAGCGCAACATTCGCACCGGTGCAGCATGCAATCCCAATGACAAGTCTCGATAATGCAATGGACGCAGATGAACTACGGGCATGGGGCGAGCGAGTGCAGAACTCGTTGGAGGGCCAACAGGTCAAGTTTGTCTGCGAGCTCAAAATTGATGGTCTCGCAATGAGTATTCGTTACGTTGATGGCCAAATGGTGACTGCAGCGACACGAGGCGATGGTCGCGTTGGTGAAGACGTCACTGCAAATGTGAGGACAATCTCGGTCATTCCGCAGCGGCTCGTAAATGCTCCTTCAATTTTCGAAGTTCGCGGTGAGGTGTACATGCCGCGGGCTGTCTTTGAGGCCTTGAATGACGAGGCGGCGACGACCGGGGAGCGAGAACTCGTGAACCCTCGTAACGCAGCCGCTGGGTCATTGCGTCAGAAAGACTCGTCGGTGACCGCCCGTCGCCGCCTTTCATTTTGGGCGTACCAAATCGGTGATCGTGAGGGAGGGCCTGAGCATTCAACACATGACGAAGCGCTTGCGTACATCTCTGAATTGGGGTTTCCGGTCAATCCTGAGGTGACGGTGTTCTCATCGTTTGACGACGTTGTTGAGTTTTGCGAATCGGCGGTGGCTCGGCGTCACGACCTCGACTACGACGTCGACGGGGTGGTGATCAAGGTTGACGATTTAGCGCAACGCGAAGCACTCGGGTACACCTCTCGAGCACCCCGATGGGCAATCGCGTTTAAGTTTCCTCCCGAAGAGCGCACGACGACACTTCTGGACATTCGTGTGTCGGTCGGGCGAACCGGCAGGACGACGCCCTTCGCAGTGCTCGATCCTGTCTTCGTCGACGGTTCTACGGTGTCGATGGCAACACTTCATAACGAAGATCAGGTGCGCATCAAGGATGTCCGCCCGGGAGACACGGTGATCGTGCGTAAAGCGGGTGACGTCATTCCGGAGGTGGTCGGCCCTGTGCTGTCCGACCGCCCTGAAGGAACGGTCCCGTGGACCTTTCCGAAACGCTGTGAATGCCCATTGCAAAGCGAGTTTGTGAGAGCAGATGGCGAGGCTGATACGCGGTGCGTCGAGCCACAATGCCCATTCCAGCGGGATCAACAGATCATGTATTGGGCGAGCCGAGGGGCAATGGATATCGAAGGCCTCGGGGAACGTACGGTGGTGCAACTCACCGAGCGTGAGCTCGTCAGTGACGTCGCTGACCTCTATCGGCTCTCCGCAGATGACGTTGTCGATCTTGAGGGCTTTGCGCGACCGAGTGCCGAGAAATTGATTGCGGCGATCGATGAATCTCGCCGCCAGCCAGCGTGGCGAGTTCTCACCGGATTCGGTATCAAACATCTCGGGCCGACGGTTGCGCAGGCACTAATTGATGCGCGTGGCTCAGTGCGAGGCGTCTTCACGTCGTCGGAAGCCGAATTATCCAAAGTTGAAGGAGTCGGTGATGTGATTGCTCAGTCGGTGACGCGGTGGTGGGAATTGCCGATCCATCGAGATCTCGTCGATCGATTAGAGGCCGGGGGAGTTGTCCTCGACATCGATGACCGTGCCATCTCAGAAAGCGAAGCACTCGAACACACCCTCGAAGGACGCGCTGTCGTGATTACCGGAACTGTTCCGGGATACACCCGAGACGAGGCGGGGGCGGTTGTTGTCGCCCGAGGGGGAACCTCACCGGGCAGCGTCTCGAAAAAGACGTTCGCCCTTGTCGTTGGCGAGGGAGCAGGTGCGTCAAAGCTCACCAAGGCCGAAAGTCTCGGCGTGCCGATCATTGACGCCACGAATTTTGAGGAATTTCTCTCGACGGGCGCGATCCCCGATACAACGGGCTAGACGACGTTGAAGAACCACGTGTAGACGCGGGCGCGCTCGCGTCCATCTTCGATGGGCCAGAAGATCACGTCAACACGGTGGGTTCCAGATTCGAACCTGTCGATTGGTCCGTCGCTCGAGGGCGCATAGGTGAGCGTGAAGTTGCCCGGCTCGAACACGGTCACGACAGGAACAGCCACTTGCTCACCGGGTTCAACACCTTCTGTCTGCACCTCGGAGAGATTGACCGTCTCGATCTCGATGCCATCGATAACAAGCACGCCGGTGAGTCCGGGAGCTAGGTCGACAAAGACATCCGATTGGGCAAGAGCCTGCTCTGCGTCGGGTACGGGCAACACCGATTCGATGGTGCTTGGAAGATCTGCACGTTCATCTCCGGTAACGCTCACGAGCACGCCCCGAGTGACGAGCACGAGGCCGATGGCAATGAAAAGACTCACAATTAGCAGGGTTCGATCTGAGCGCTTGCGCTCTTGTTGAGGCGCAGGCGTTGCTTCGTGCTGGTCTTCAGAAGTCACCCGCCCATCGTGCCACCAATTCGGTCTCGACCCCAACCGCTGGTCAATACGAGATAGCGTCATGGCGCTGTGGAAATTGACCCGCTTGAACCTGAAACACGTCTCGACGAGGTAATCGGTGGCCGATACCGGCTGATGTCGTTTGTCGCCAAGGGCTCGGCGGTGTCAATTGCGGACGCGTGGGACACGATCGACGAACGCGCAGTGCTGGTGAGATTGATTCGGCACCGAGTGATGACGACGCCCGGTTTTGTGAGCTCTTTTCGAACAGCGATGTCATCTGCGGCACTCGTTTCACATCCCAACCTTGTAGCGGTGTTTGATTGGGGAGTTCACGAAAGAAGTGATGGTGCACCTTCAACGGCATACGTCGTTACCGAACGCCTAGAAGGAGGGAGTCTTCGCGACATCTTTGATCGCGGTCGCCGTCTTTCCTATTCGCAGGCCCTCCAAGTTGGACTTGACCTTTGTCATGGTCTTGCTGAAGCCCATCGACAGGGCCACATTCATGGAGAGGTCACTCCATCGAAAATTGTGTTTGGAGCCGATGGGCGCGCGCGACTGGTCGACCTTGGTCTTGCGGCGCCATTACAAGCGGCAATGTGGTCATCGAGCGGCGGGCCCGACAACAACATGGTGCTGTACACGGCGCCAGAGGTCGCAGAGGGGCAACCGGCAACGGCCCGTTCTGATGTGTACGGGCTCGGTCTCGTTCTCGTTGAGGCATTGACGGGCAATGTGCCGTTCTCATCCGATTCGGCTGCGGCGACGTTGAGGGCTCGTGTCGGTCGAATTCTTCCGGTGACAGCTGACCTTGGCCCGCTAGGTCGGGTGCTTGAACAGGCAGCCCGACCTGAGGTTGATGAACGCGCCACCGCGGTGGAGCTCGGCATGGAATTCGTCAACGTTGCACGCCGACTACCGCGACCCGAACCTCTACCGCTCGTTCTGTCGATCGACCCGGGCGCCGCGGCTGCACCTTCACAGGAGCCCGAAGAGGCGGTAGAGCCCGAGCCAACACCTCAGGCCGACCCTTCGACCGATGGGGCACCTCCTCATCCGGTAGGCCTGCCTCGGCAGGTGGATGAGACGCCGTCAGAGCCCAGTTCAGAGGAGCCCATCCGCGCAGTTCACGACGGCTGTAGTGACGCTGGTGTCGAGGCACACCAGGGAGTGGTCTCGTCTGAGGAGCCGGTATTGCGCCGCCCCCGATGGGTGCTGCCTGTGGTAGCCGTTGTCGTGGTTGCCCTCGGAGTCTTGGGTGCCCGAACGTTGCTGACGACCCCGGTATATGAGGTGCCTGTGCTCACCGGAATCGCGGAGCCAGAGGCTGTAAATGTCGTGACACCTTTCGAATGGGAGGTCACCTTTGTCTCGGAGCGATCTGATGTGCAGCCGGTTGTGGGTGCTGTCATCAGGACGAGTCCGGCCGCAGGCGATGAGCTACGTGAGGGCGGTGTATTCACGATCGTGATCAGTGAGGGGCCGGTTTTGAGGGAACTGCCGGAAGTCATTGCATTACCGGGTGCTGATGCGCTCGACATTCTTGACCGCGCAGGCTTCCAGCCGTTCACTGAAATTGTCTACAACGAAGTGATCGAGATCGGAGAGGTCATCAGTTGGGAGGTTCCCGATGATCCTGCGATTGTCGCCGGCGACTTGGTAGAGCCCGGAACACTGGTTCGCCTTGTGATCTCAGGAGGACCGGCTCCCCGAGAGGTCCCAAATATTGTTGGGCTCGTTGTTGGGGTCGCCCGAGCGCAACTCGTGGGCACCGAACTCCGCATTGTCGAAACCGAAGAGGTCTACGACGAAGAAAGCGAAGCAGGTCTCGTGCTATCTCAATCTCCTCAACCGGGAGAGTTTGTTGAGCAGGGAGGAACGATTGAAGTGTCGGTCTCGCTCGGCCCTAACCTGATCATGTTTCCTTCGGTACCTTCAGAGATGACGTTCGAAGAGGCTCAGCAACTTCTGAGCGATGCGGGTTTCACCGTTGAGCTCACTCTCGGCGCCGCAGATGGCATGGTTGACGAAATCACCATCGAAGGGGAAGAACCATCCGCTGGCGATGAGTTTCCAAATGGTACGCAGGTCGACATTGTTGCTACCTGAACCCGTTGATAGCGACGTGTCGTGACGACAAGTCGAGCAGACGCTCAGTCAAGGTCGGTGATGGCGAGAATTTCTTCGGCTACCGCATTAGCAAGGTCATCCTGAGGGGTTGCTGCCTGCATCGCCATGATCTTCATGAGATCGCCATCGACCTGAATGCCACCAGACATGAACGCTTGCATCACCTTTGCCGGGTCTCGTTCGACGAGAAAGGCGCGAGCTGTCTCATAGCTCAACGTGATCGTGGCGTCAGGGTTATCGAGGTGGCCGAGCTCAAGGTCGAGATCACCGTTTGATGTGTCGATATGGGCATGCAGTTCGCTATCGCCAAACGGCACCTCGGTGATGACTTGGTTGACTTTTACCGCGACCTCAATTGGCGCGGTGTCGGCCGAGTAGCGCTCGCGGATTTCTCGAGCGGCTTCGATCCACTCAGGCGAAAGGAAGGGAAGGCTCACGCCGAGAGATTACTGTGCAGGTTCTCAGAGCGAGACATGCTGCAGAGATGTTGTGATCGACTCAACGAACTCTGCGTCAAAGTCGTAACCAAGCCCAGGGGCAATTGGGACTGCCACTTCGCCGGCAACAACTTCGATGGGCTCACGAACGATGTCGCGTGCGTAGAACCGTCTCGATGCTGAAATATCTCCGGGAAGAACGAAACCGTCTAGAGCGGCGAGGGCGCAGTTAGCGGCTCTACCGATGCCGGTTTCGAGCATTCCACCACACCAAACCGGAATGTCATGTGCTCGACAAAGGTCATGAATCCGGACAGCTTCGAGGTAGCCACCAACGCGACCGGGTTTGATATTGATGATTTCTGCAGCCCCGATCGCAATGGCATCTTCGGCCTGTGTCAATGATTCAATCGATTCGTCGAGGCATACCGGAGTTTCGATTGCCGCCGCAAGATCACGATGGCCGAGAAGGTCATCGGTATCTAGTGGTTGCTCAATGAGCAGCAGGTCATACATATCGAGTTGCCGGAGATGGTCGAAATCTTGTCGTGTGTACGCAGTATTTGCGTCGACCTGAAGACCCATGTCTGGTCCGATGAGTTCGCGCACAAGACGAACCGGTTCAAGGTCCCAACCGGGTTCGATCTTCAGTTTGATACGTGCGTATCCGTCATCGACGTAGCCTTGAACCGCAGAAAGCAAGGCATCGATCGAAGAAAAGATGCCAACGGAGACCCCACTCGGAATCGTGTCGCGCGTTCCACCGAACCGAGTGTGCAAGTTGATGCCGCCAGATCGAAGTTCAGCGTCAAGAACTGCCATTTCGATAGCGGCTTTTGCCATCTGGTGGCCTTTGATAGGTCGGAGAATGTCGGCGACATCTCCAGCGATGACATCACCGCGTTGGGTGAGTCGTGGAGCAAGGAACTCGGTGATCACCGTCTCGACGCCCGACACATATTCAGGGGAGTACAGCGGCTCACTCATTGCGACGCACTCACCCCAACCAACGGTGCCGTCATCAGAGGTGATGCCAATGAGCAGAATTTCACGGGCGGTTTGCTCACCGAAACTTGTGCGAAATGGGGTCACCAACTCGAGATGAATTCTTCGGAGTTCCAATTGAGTGAATTTCATAACTGCCTTTCGAGTTCGTAATGTCCGTCTCGGGAGAATCCAACGATGACGTAACCCTCGTCGAGTGCGGCCATCATTGCCGAGCGAACGTTGTGACGCCACTGCAATGCCAACTGTGGGTCTGACTTTCGCAGTGACACGATGTCCTCGGGCACTGCGATTCGCTGATGCTGGCCTGGATCAGTTGCTGGTCGCGGGCACGATTCATCAACTCGCCACGCCACAAGGGCTCGGTCACTTTCGTCGTTCGCATTGATCGAGTCGGTCATTTCCCCATAGAAATGTGGAAGGTACTCGGCAATCTGACCGCCGAGTATTTCGATGTTGAACCAGGCGTTCACCCTGACGAGAGGATCGAATGTCCACGTGATCCACGCGATGTCGTGTTTGCGTGCCCATTCGCGCTGATGAAATTTCAGTGACCGACCGAGGCCTGAATGCCGTGTGCCAGCGAGAAGACCGGTGACGTGGCTATGGAGGGCTCCTTCGCCGTAATGTTGGGCGAGCCAGCCGAAGGAGACCCCAATAAGTCGGCCGCCGTCATATGCGCCGCCGATATAGCCCCCAGAATGTTCGACCGCCCGCAACATCTCTCTCGAAACAATCGGAGTGGTCGAGCCCCATACCTGCATGAGGACGTCGGAGGCCTCTGCGAGTTCTAGCGGAGTTGAAAGAAGTCGAATATCGATGCGACCCTCGGGAGATTCGTCTTCGATCGACGCCATATTTCAACGGTAGCCAGTTGGAGTGGCCTGGAACTCATGCGTGACATCGGTCTGACAGTTTGTACAGACTGCGCGCTCCGGTTGTATGCGAGGTCTCCGCAGGGTAACGATGACGTGTCTATGGCTCGAATTCTTGTGACGGAAGCAATCGCTCCTGGTGGCCTCGATCGTCTCCGCGCGGCCGGGCATGATGTCGACGTTCAAGAAGGGCTGTCAGGCGACGACCTGAAATCAGCGATAACAGGAGCTCACGCTCTGATCATTCGCTCAGCAACTCAGGTCACTGAAGAGGTTCTCGCCTGCGCAGACTCCCTCATAGCTGTTGGTCGCGCTGGCATCGGTCTTGACAATGTTGATGTAGCAGCAGCAACAGAGTCGGGAGTGATGGTGATCAACGCTCCCCAGTCGAACATCATTTCGGCTGCCGAGCACACGATGGCCTTGCTCCTTGCACAGGCTCGAAATGTGCCGCAGGCGCATTCAGCCCTTGTCGATGGCCGCTGGGAACGATCGAAGTGGGAAGGTGTTGAGCTGGCCGACAAAACACTTGGCATTGTGGGTCTCGGACGAATTGGCAAGCTTGTCGCCGACCGGGCCCGAGCGTTTCAGATGCGAATCGTGGCGTTCGACCCGTTTGTCCCCGAAGATCGGGCACAGCAGATTGGTGTTGAACTTCTCTCTCTCGAAGATCTCGTAGCGGTGAGTGACTTCCTCACCGTTCACCTTCCTCGAACACCTGAGACCATCGGGTTGATCAACGCCAACCTTCTCGCCACAGCGAAGCCCTCCCTTCGAGTGATCAATGTTGCCCGTGGCGGCATCGTGGTCGAAGACGATCTTGCAGCATGTATTTCTGCCGGAACGATTGCTGGCGCAGCACTTGACGTGTTTGATAGCGAGCCGTGCACAGATAGCCCCCTGTTTGGGCTACCCGAGGTCGTTGTCACACCTCACCTTGGCGCCAGCACTCGAGAGGCTCAAGACAAAGCGGGCGACGCGATCGCCGACATGATGCTGCTCGCTCTTGCGGGCGAATTCGTTCCGTGGGCGGTCAACGTTGATGCCGCTGAAGCAGACGACAACCTCCGACCGTACCTTGGTTTGGCTGAGCGACTTGGTCGTCTCTTCTCCTCGCTCGCCGTGCGCTCTCCATCGTCGATCACGTTCGAAGTTGCCGGTGATATTGCGGTTCATGACACCCGAATTCTCGGTCTTGCAGTGTTGAAGGGTTTCTTTGGTCGAACCTCTGAAGAACAGGTCAGTTTTGTGAACGCCCCGAAGTTGGCCGATTCCGCCGGAGTTGCCCTCGTTGAGGTGAAACGCTCGGTGTCTGATGAGTACATCAACATGCTCACCGTCTCAAGTGACGACCACACGATCTCCGGGGTGCTCACTGGCCGCAGTGCCCAGCAACGGGTTGTCGATATCGATGGTCACGGGGTTGACGTTCCGCCTGCAGAGCACATGTTGCTCATTTCAAACGACGACCGCCCTGGGGTCATCGGAACCGTAGGCACGGTGCTCGGCGATGCGCAGGTCAACATTGCCGACATGGATGTCGGGCGAGTCGATGGTGAAGATTCCGCCATCATGCTCATTGCCACGGGGTCTGCTGTGTCTGATGAGGTGCTGAACGCGTTACGCGAATCGCCAGGAATCACCAGCGTGGTTGCCCTCGATGGCTGACGTCAGGGCGAGCAACTTTGGCGCGTGTCGTCGGCGACAAGCCTCGCTGCTGTAGCAAAATCATCGCCACTGCTCGCATACAGCACGGCGCGAGATGAGTTGACGATGATGCCGTGACCGTCAGAGCGAGACCCATTGGCCTTCACGTCGTCGGCTGAACCACCTTGAGCACCAACGCCCGGAACAAGGATTGGCAGGTCGCCAACAATCTGGCGCACTCGAGAAAGTTCGTTCGGGTATGTTGCGCCAACGACCAGCCCGCAGTCACCGAGCCTCGACCACCGCTGAGCGATCATCTCGGCGACGCGCACAAACAGCGGTTCTCCGCCGGTGTCGAGCATCTGAAGGTCATCACCACCAGGGTTCGATGTACGACAGAGGCCGATCACCCCGCCACCGGCTTCAAAGAACGGCGCGACGGAGTCGGTTCCTAGATACGGGTTCACGGTGACCGCGTCAGCACCAAATCGGTCAAATGCCTCGATGGCGTAGTTTGCTGCAGTTGACCCAATGTCGCCTCGCTTCGCATCGAGGATGAGCACGACGTCAGGGTGAGAGGAGCGAATGTAGTTGCAGATCGTCTCAAGTTGATCTTCAGCACGCTGCGCAGCGAAGTATGCAATCTGGGGTTTAAACGCGCAGACCAGGTCGGCGGTGGCATCGATGATCTCAATGCAAAAGTCGGCGATGCCGTTCGGCTGAGAAGAGAAACGGCTCGGCATTTTGGATGGGTCTGGATCGAGCCCTACACACAGATTTGATCGGCTGAGACTCCACGCTCGATCAAGACGATCAAGGAATGCCACGGAGTTACCCCTCGACTGCGATCGCCGCAGTAGGGCAGAGGTCGGCTGCGTCGAGTACAACGTCTCTCAGCGACTCATCTGGTGAGGTGACGAGCACTTCAACAATGCCGTCAGACCCAATCAAAAACACGTCAGGGACCAACTGCGCGCAACCACCGGTAGCGGCACACGAATCTCGATCAACAGAGACGATCATGAATGTGATGCTACTCGTGCGCGTCGTGCCCGATCAGCGCTGTTGGCGTTCAAAGGCAGCGAGAACGGCCTTCAGTGAAGCGGTCGTGATATTTGGGTCGCTGCCGAGCCCCCATCGGGTTGCCGTCCCTGACGCTGTTTCGACATACGCGACCGCCTGAGCGTCGGCACCTCGGCCGATTGCATGCTCGGTGTAGTCAAGGACGTCGAATTCGATCGGCCATTCGGCCCGTAGTGCAGCAACAAATGCTTCGACAGGGCCATCTCCCTCTCCTGCGATAGTCACTGCGCCGCCGTCAACTGCGAGTTGGGCGGTGACTTTTGTGCGGCCTTTGCCATCATTTGCTGCAGTGTGAAGTTCGTGGCTTCGCAATTGGAACGACGGGTCTTCGGGCAGATACTCAGCATTGAACGCTTCCCACATCACGCCAGGCGATACTTCAGTTCCGGAATCTTCAGTGATGTGCTGGATCGTCTTCGAGAACTCGATCTGCAGTCGTCGAGGTAGGTCGTAGCCGTATTCCTCTTTCATGACATAGGCGACGCCACCCTTTCCTGACTGGCTATTCACCCTGATGACGGCCTCATAACTACGACCGACATGTTTCGGGTCGATCGGCAAATAAGGAACCCCCCATCGTTCGTAATCATCGGGGAGCCGTTCAAAACCCTTCTTGATCGCATCTTGGTGTGACCCAGAGAATGCGGTGTAGACAAGATCGCCCACGTAGGGGTGGCGAGGGTGCACCGGCAGTCGGTTGCAATATTCTGCCGTTCGACGCAGTGCATCGATATCGGTGATGTCGAGTTCTGGGTTGACACCGTTAGCAAACAGGTTCATTGCAAGATTGATGACGTCGACATTTCCTGTGCGTTCACCATTTCCGAAGAGCGTTCCTTCGACACGGTCTGCGCCAGCCATGACACCGAACTCTGCGGCGGCCACCGCGCAACCACGATCGTTATGGGGATGCAGGCTGACGATGACCGACTCCCGGTCTTTGATCGTGCGCCCGAACCATTCGATGACATCGCCGTACACATTTGGTGAGTAGCACTCGACGGTCGCAGGCAGATTAAGAATCAGCGGATCTGACGGGGTCGGCCCGATGACGTCCATCACCGCTTCGCACACCTCTACGGCATAGTCGGGCTCTGTGAGAGTGAAGCTTTCCGGGGAGTATTCGTAACGAATCTCGGTGCCAACAAGTTCTGCCTCATGTTGCTTGCACATCGTTGCCCCGTCGATCGCAACCTGCTTGATGCCGTCTTTATCAAGGTTGAACACCACTTCACGCTGAAGGGGGTTTGTTGAGTTGTAAAAGTGCACGATCGCCCGCGACGCCCCTTGAAGGGCCTCATAGGTTCGCGCAATGAGTTCAGGCCGGCACTGCACGAGCACCTGAATCCACACATTTTCAGGAATGAGATCTTCGGTGATCAACTGTCGCACGAAGTCAAAATCGGGTTGGCTTGCAGAGGGGAACCCAACTTCGATCTCAGTGAAACCCATCTTCACCAACTCTCGGAACATCGCCAATTTGCGCACCGGGTCCATCGGATCAATCAAGGCCTGATTGCCATCACGAAGGTCGACCGAGCACCAGATAGGAGCCTTATCGATGGTCTTATTCGGCCAGGTACGGTCGGTAAGGACGATCGGTACGAGCGGGGCGTAACGATCGAATGACATTTTTTTGGGAGTGGCGGGTGTCGGAGGCATGTGGTGTCCTTTGTGCAAGTGGAAAATCGTCGAGAGTCGTCTGAAAAATAAAATCGCCCCCTACCGGGGCGGCGGGGGCGGGCGAACGTCGTCGGAGCGCGCTCGCCCTACATAAGGAGAAGAAGCGAGCGCAAGTTGTGTTCCACGACGACAACGATAGCCCGAGGAGGTGCCGTGAGCAATGTCAACCGCTCCTCGGGACCGAGCGCAGGTAGCCTTGCATCATCATGTCAGAGCAACAAGGCGGTCGCCGCCAAGGTGGCGGAAACAGCAATCGACGACGCTCAGCCCCGAGACGTCGCCCACAATCAGACGCACAAGAGGAGCAGCGCTCAGGCAATTTGACCACTGCCAACTCGTTGCCACCGGTCGAACCCCCAACAGGCTTCGCCAAGCTCGGGGTTCCAGAACGCATCGATATCGGTCTCGCAGCGGCCGGTTTTGCTGAACCCTTCGCTATCCAGCTTGAAGCGATTCCTGTAGCGATGAAGGGTCGCGATGTATGCGGTCGAGCAAAGACCGGTTCAGGAAAGACCCTTGCGTTTGGGATTCCGATGCTGGCAAGAATGAACGGTTCGGCGGGGCCAAATGCTCCGCTCGGGTTAGTGCTTGTCCCGACGCGTGAATTGGCGGTTCAAGTAGCAGAGGTATTGCAACCTGTCGCTGCCTCAGCGGGAATCACCGTCGCTCCCGTCTATGGCGGAGCGAGTCGCGAGCATCAAGTTCGTGACTTGCAGCGTGGGGTTGAGCTGGTCGTGGCGACACCTTTACGGCTTATTGATCTCATTAAGTCGGGAGAAGTCGATCTCGGCGACGTCCAGATCGTGTGTCTTGACGAGGCAGATCGCATGGCCGATGACGGCTTTACCCCTCAGGTTGAGTGGATTCTTCGTCATTGCACAGGCCGTTCTCAAACAATGCTGTTCTCGGCGACACTTGATGGCGACGTCGGGCATCTCATTCGTCACTATCTCAGCGACCCAATCGAAGTTGCGATTGATTCGGCAACCGACACTGTAGGAACGATGCATCATCTGTTCCTCGCGGTGCACTACATGGATAAAGCGCGTATCGCAGGTGCGATCAGCGAAACAATTCCGAAAGTCGTTGTCTTCTGCCAAACGAAACGACTCTGCGACAAAGTTGAAAAAGCATTGATCGATGATGGTGTGAATGCCGCCGCCATCCATGGTGACCTCTCTCAGGGCGCGCGCGAGCGCGCGCTCCAGCGTTTCGCGGAGGGTCGCCTCAATGTCCTTGTCGCCACCGATGTTGCGGCTCGGGGCATTGATATTGATGACATCGGTGCGGTGATTCACTACGACCCGGCCGGAGACGCGAAGGATTATCTCCATCGCTCTGGGCGCACGGCAAGAGCAGGGCGTGACGGATGGGCAGTGACCTTTGTCGAGTACAACCAGCACACTCAGATGCGGGTCTTGCAGCGGATGCTGCGGTTGCCAACGAATACGCCGATCGAAGTGTTTTCAAACGATGCACGCTTACGTGACCTTCCCTCGTTTAATGCCGACGTCACCACTGAGGCAACGAACAATTCGTGACCATGAGGTCACGTCGGTGGCGCCTAACGTGGGCGTGTGCGCCCGGCGTCTCTTTTTCTTGCTAGCGGGCTGATTCTCGCCATCGGGTGTGGCCCAACACGAGAAGCGACGACCGATACCACCGTTGGCGCAGTGCGAACTCTGCCAGAAACGACGGCGACCCAGACGGTTCCGCGGTTCAAACCGCCGGCTGGCCTCGTTGAGGCCGTGACCATCTCGATCACCGGCGATGATCGTGATCGTGCTGATGTCATCACCGTCGCCAACGATGATCAGATCGGTCTGTTTACCTCTGTTGCAAGTTGCTCTCTGGCTGAGGGAAGCGGCTGGTTTCCATTGGAAATCGTGGCCGCTGATCGCACAGGATCGTTTCTCCGGTTGTGGTCACACACCTATACCCCGGAGGGTCTCGGAGCGATCGAGGGGGAGCTGATCGCGCACTACCCCGACGGAACATCTCTTGGAGCAGCGGTCACGGTGTTTGTGGGTGATGGTGAGACCTCAGGATCATTCACCGGTACAGCCGTTGACGGCGAGGCGATTGCAGGCGAATTTGAGTGTCGGCGACCCTTGAGCACGAGCGAGGCTGAAGATACTGCCGAGGCCGAACTCTCCATACGTGTGGTTGACGACGATCGCTTCGATGATCAGAGAATTCGGCGACTCGGATTCCGCGCGTCGTCAACTCAGGCATGTCCGACGAGCAATGAAGGAACCTCGGAGAGATGGCAGATCATCGATGCCGAGCACCCTGTCGGTGGCCTCACCGCCGTTCGCTTGCTCTTCAACTCGGCGAGGGGCAATTGGTCAGGTGAATTTCAGGTCGCTCAAGATGTCATTGTTGTGGAGCAGTTGGCAGTGGCCGAGATGCCGAACGGGATCGTGTTTTCGGGCGTGAGCACTGACCGACTCAGCGTTGATGGTGCGCTGAGCTGTTAGGCACGCAGCCACGCAGGGCGCTGCGACTCGTAGGCGTCGATTGCTTCCGCGTGGCCGAGGGTGATGCCGATGTCGTCGAGGCCTTCCAGAAAACGGTGTCGTGTCGGCGGGTCCATGGGAAACGATGACGAAATTCCAGCCGCTGGCACCTCAACGATGAGCTGCTCCATATCGACGACGATTGAGGTGGCCGGGTCGGCCTCGATCGCGTTCCAGATTGCCTCGACATCGGAAAGATCGAGGACCGCCGGCACGAGACCATTCTTCGTGCAGTTATTCCGGAAGATGTCGGAGAAGCTCGGAGCGATAACCGCTTCAAATCCGGCCTGTTGAATCGCCCATACTGCGTGTTCACGGCTCGAACCGACACCAAATGATGGCCCGGCAACGAGAATGTTTGCCCCGGTGTATCGCTCGTCGTTTAAGACGAATGAAGGGTCATCGCGCCATGTTGAAAAGAGACCTTTCTCAAACCCGGTGCGCTCCACCCGCTTCAACCACTCGGCGGGAATGATCTGGTCGGTATCGACGTCACTTCGGCGGAGAGGAATTCCTGTTCCTGTAATGACCTGTACAGCTTTCATGAAAGATCCTCCGGAAGAGCGAAACGGCCAGCAACAGCAGTCGCAGCAGCAACCGCCGGCGATACGAGGTGGGTTCGGCCTCCTCGGCCTTGGCGGCCCTCGAAGTTTCGATTCGACGTACTTGCCGAACGTTCGCCTGGTGTGAGCTTGTCGGGGTTCATCGCAAGGCACATTGAGCAGCCGGGCTCTCGCCAGTCGGCGCCTGCTGCGGTGAAGACGTCGTGGAGGCCCTCGGCTTCAGCCTGTGCTTTCACCCGGTGAGACCCAGGGACGATCATCACGCGAGGAACCGTCACCGAACGGCCATCGAGAACCGCAGCTGCTGCACGAAGATCTTCGATACGACTGTTGGTGCATGAGCCAATGAACACAGTGTCGACTGCGACGTCACGCATTGATATCCCAGGTTCGAGACCCATGTAGTCGAGGGAGCGGCGAACCGTTTCTTGGGTTGTTGGATCGTCGAAGTCTTCCGGAGCGGGAACATTTCCATCGATAGAGGTGACCTGTGCAGGATTGGTTCCCCAGGTGACTTGTGGGCGAATCGTTGCAGCGTCGATGACAACTTCTTTATCCCACGCTGCTCCGTCGTCGGTTGCAAAGGTTGACCAGTCGGCAACTGCCGCATCCCACGCATCTCCGGTCGGCGCATGATCGCGTCCCTTGAGATAGTTGAAGGTGGTTTCATCAGGGGCGATGAGACCCGCCTTCGCCCCGGCCTCAATCGACATATTGCAGACCGTCATGCGGCCTTCCATCGAGAGCGAAGTGATTGCTGATCCGCGGTATTCAATGACATGTCCGATGCCACCACCAGTGCCGATGTGGCCAATGATGGCCAGCACGACATCTTTTGCAGTTACGCCTGGCTGCAACTCTCCCTCAACACTGACCGACATCCACTTCGGCCTGCCTTGCGGCAGTGTTTGTGTGGCGAGCACGTGTTCTACTTCGCTCGTTCCGATGCCGAAGGCGAGGGCGCCGAACGCCCCGTGTGTTGCAGTGTGGCTGTCGCCGCAGACGATCGTCGTTCCGGGAAGTGTTCGGCCTTGTTCAGGGCTGATGACATGCACGATGCCTTGCCCTTCATTCCCCATCGGATAGTTGACGATGCCAAATTCGTCGGTGTTCACGCGAAGTGTTTCCACCTGTTTTGCAGAAATCGGATCAGCGATCGGCTGATCGATGTCTTCGGTCGGCACGTTGTGGTCTTCGGTGGCAACGGTGAGTTCGGGCCGGCGAACGGTGCGGCCACTCAGTCGAAGACCGTCGAAGGCCTGTGGGCTAGTGACCTCATGAATGAGGTGGAGGTCGATGTACAGCAGGTCGGCCTCACCCGGACTTGAGGTGACGAGGTGACGTTGCCAAATCTTTTCAGGCAGTGTCATCGGACGTTCGGTCGTCATGTCGATTCGTTTCCGTTCTCTCTTGCTAATCACTTGGTGGCGCATGGGCGCTCAACTCAACGCATTGAATCTACCCGGATAGCTCTCTTGGCAATGCGGCGGCCGGTCAGTATGCACCAGCGAGTTCGACGACGAGAAGAATCGGTGTTCCGCCATCAAGATTGAGTTCGGGTATGCCCTCATCGCCGAACGCAAGATCAGAGGGCATCGACATCGTTCGAATGCCCCCCACCGCCATGCCTTGAATTCCTTCGAAGAGCCCGGCGATGGAGTAACCCTCAATAACCTCGATGAGCGTTGGCTGACCTTCGGACCATGTTTCGAAGATCACCTCGCCAGACTCTGCATTGGCGATCATGAGGTGAACGATCGCGCTGTCGCCGATGGCGATCGTTGCGCCGTCGCCGATCGAGAGATCAACGACTTCAAGTTCGGAAGTTGGGGGGTACTCGGTGGTGTCAATCTCGGGGATGTCATTAGGCGTCGTCGTGGCAACAACCGCTCGAACCTCCAACATGAAGGTGAGGGCATCACCGGCTTCGATCACGCCTCCCGGTGGATTATCTCCATAGGCCATGTCAGCTGGAATATCGAGCCTGCGCTGGCCGCCGGCTTTCGCACCGATGAGGCCCTCGTCCCAGCCACTGATGACCGATCCAACGCCGGCGGTGAATGCGATTGGTTGCCCGCGGTCATAACTGTTGTCGAATTCGACTCCGTTCTCTGAGCGGATACCGGTGTAGTCGACCCACACCGTGTCGCCTTCGGCAATCGAACGCCCAGTTCCGTTGGTGATGTCGGTGATGATGAGTTCTGTCGGAGTGCTGTCTGGTGGGAGAACCTCGGGACGCTCGACTGAAACGGCCTCGGTGGTTGTCGTCGCCTGTACCGGTTCGAGTGATACTTCGGTCACGTCGGTATCAGGAGCGGTGTCAGGTGAGTCGGAGCCTCCGCAGGCTGTGAGGGTGGCCAGTGCGGCAATGGCCACCGACATGTGGCGAAGGGGTGCAACCATGAGATCGACCGTACCGGCGATGACTACGACTTTGTGTTCGCGGCACGGGTTTTTAGCCACTCTGCCTCGGCCTCACCTAATGGCGTGCTCGGAGGTGACTGCATGAATGGCCATAGCTCTTCAGCGATCGCTCGGTAGTTGCCCGTGGCGTTCAGATCGCCGAGAAGTGCATAGAGCCCGAGGTTGATGCGCTGGATAAAGACGAATGCGCGCGGAACTGACGCATATTGCGAGATAGGGCTAGAGCGGTCAAATGTATGGCGCACGATGCCCGAGGCGTATTCGGGTGTCCACGTGATGTCGCGATGCTGAGAAATCGGTTCGTAGAACCGAGAGAAATAAGTGCCGACATCAGCGGTGTCGACCGGGGCGTCAGGTTGCAGCATGCCGGCGCCTTCAAGGATGGTTCGGAAACCTGGCACATCATGTTCGACGGCGGCGAGGCGCACCATCGTTTCGAAGGTCGCCATTTCATCGACGGTGAATTCTTTGACGAGTCCGAAATCTAAGAAGGTGACCTTGCCATCGCGGTGAAAGATGTAGTTCCCAGGGTGGGGGTCGCCATTGAATGAGCGCAACCGGTACAGGCTGCGAAACACAAACCGGAACATCGTTTCGGCGATCGCATCGCGCTCGTCTTGATCCCAGTCGAGAACTTCGCTCCACGTATGGCCGCTGATGAGTTCGGTCGTGAGGACCCGACTTGAGGAGAACTCTGGCACGACGTCGGGAATTGAGATGGTCGGGTGTCCTCGGTAGAAGTCGGCAAAGCGTTGTTGGTTGGCCGCTTCACGGCGGTAATCGAGTTCTTCAGTGAGCCGGTCTTTGATTTCTTCCACCATGTCTGCTGGATCGAGGCCGCCAAACCCCTGTTTCAAGATGGTGCCGAGAATGTTGGCGTTCTTGAGGTCAGCGGCGATGGCTGTGTCAACTCCGGGGTATTGCACTTTGACTGCGACCGCACGTTCTTCGCCGGTCGCTTTGTCGATGATGATGGCGCGGTGCACTTGTCCGATTGACGCAGCAGCGATGGGTGTGGGGTCCCACTCGGCGAACAGTTGATCGGGAGCAGCGCCGAGTTCTTCGGCAATCACTGCACTTGCAAGTTCAGCACTCATCGGAGGCGCACTGTTTTGCAGCGTCGCAAGAGCAGCTTTGAGGGGCTCAGGCAAGGCATCGTCGAGGTACGACGCCATCTGGCCCAGTTTCATCAGGGCGCCCTTCATCTGGCCGAGTTCTTCGGTGACGTGCTGGGCGGTTGCGATCTGCTTCTTTGTGTCGAGTTCTGAGCGGCGCTCTGCGTCAGCAAACACTTTTCGCGCTGCGGTGCCAAGGTGAGTGACTCCAACTTTCGCCCCTAAGCGCGCAACGCGGGCAGAGCGACCGACCCACTTTGTGCTGTTGGGCCCCGATGGGCGACTCATGGTGTGTCGTTCGAGCGTTGGGCGACGTTATCGATGGCTCGAATGAGTGTCGGGACAAACCGGTCAGCATGAGCGACGATGGCATCGTGCTCACCCTTTACTCGGAACACCTCGGCTTGAGGGATGAGTTCAAGCAGCTTGATCTGACGCGACTTCGGAACGACCGGATCATCAAGCGTGACGATGACTGCAGTCGGAACATCAACCGTGTGTGCCCATTCGAGAGATGAGAATTGTCCAACCGCGTGCCCAGCTTCGAGCACCATACGCCAGTCGTGTTGAGCGGCCTGAGCAACCGCCCATGGCCCCCAGGATTCTGTTTTGCGCTGCAGATAGAACTGATCGCTAAACCAGTCTCGGGCTTGGCCGGGGGTGAGTCGAGCGAGGGTAGCGAGGCCGTTGAGCCCCATAAAGCTCAGGCGTTCTTCTCGTCGTTCTGAAAAGTACGGAGCGGTTGCGCACAAGACGAGCCCGTTGACTCGGGTGGGGTGTTGTTTCCATAACAGTTGAGCGATCGTGCCACCCATTGAGTACCCGACCCCGATGAGTTCGTCGATGCCGAGCGCATCGGCGACACGGATGACATCATCGGCGCAGTCTTCGAGACGGAACGACTTCTTCGTGCGGAGACCGGTTCCGTGTCCTCGTTGGTCGAAGGCAAGCACCGAGAAATGCTGGGAGAGCATTTCGTAGGCCGTGAAGTAATTGATGTCGGCGCTTGCGGTCCACCCGTGCATCAGTGCGACGGTTGGTGCTCCGGCAGGACCCCGCACATGACGAACCTGGAGTTCGCCGAGCTCTGCAAGGTCGACAGTTGAGGCAGGGGGCAGCGGTGGAGCCGGTATTTCGGCTTCTTCTGCGTTGTCAAGAGTTGTCAGGGGGATCACCACCCGGTGGGGGTCCTAGAGATCGTCGATGGAAAGGATCTCTACTTGTAACACCCCGTTTGGCCCCTCGTATTCCAATGGACCGGGCGATGATGTTCCTTCGAGTGCATCTCCGAGCGGGGAGCCGGGCCCGACGATGGTGATATCGGCCGGAAGTCCGTCTCGCTCTTCTTGGCTGCCGATGACAAATCGTTCGGCCATATCGGCATCATCGCCCTCGTAGATCATGGTGAAGACTTTCCGGGCACCGTCGACGACGGTTGCGTTTTCGAGCAGGTGCTCAAGTTGTCGGATGCGCCCTTCCATGTGTCCTTGTTTGTCCTTGGCGGCGTGGTATCCGGCGTTTTCTTTGAGGTCGCCCTCGGCGCGGGCCAGTTCGATTTCTTCGGCGACTTCGATGCGTCCGCGGGTGGAGAGATCTTCGTATTCTGCTTTGAGGCGCTCGTAGGCATCTCGAGAGAGTTGCTCGCTCATGCTCTCACGATACCCGAGTGTCGAACGCTCCTGATTGCGTCGAGGTAGTTCGAACCGGAGCAAAACCCTTTAGAGCCGCATGCAAGAACGCTCATCTGGAATACTGAAGTCTATGCGGACCCCAGCGGCAGTGGCTGTTCTTTCGGCTATCACAGCCGGTCTTTCCTGGGGTTGTGCCGGATCGACCACGGTTGTTGACGATTCGGAGCCAAAGGTCTTGCAAGAGGTGTGCAGGCCACCAGAGATGGGTTCGCGGCCGATTAAGGGAATGCTGTACGACGACGGATCAATCACGTGGGTTCAGCCCATGGAATTCTGTGATTGACGATCGGAAGTCATATAACGCTCTCGTACACAGTTGAGGGCGCTCAGGCGTGCAGGCGCAGAAGTGACGTGGGCTACTCGGGAGTACGTCCGGCTGGCAGAAGGTCGGCAACGGTTCGAAATCGGTTAAAGCGCTTTCACGACCCGTAACCTGCTGGTATGGCTTATCGCATTGCAGTAGTTGGGGGAGACGGCATTGGTCCGGAGGTCACCGCCGAGGCCCTGAAAGTCGTCCGAGCTTCAGGTGTTGAGATCGATACCGTCGAATTTGAGTTGGGTGGTGCTCGATATCTCGATGATGGCGAAATTCTCTCAGACGAAACCCTCGAAGAATTACGTGCCTTCGATGCGATCCTTCTTGGCGCAGTCGGTGACCCGCGGGTTCCGCCTGGAGTCATCGAGCGAGGTCTGCTGCTGAAGATGCGGTTTGAGCTTGACCTTTATGTGAACCAGCGCCCATTTATCGGTACTGCTCCCGGCCACAGCCGCCCGCATGATTTCGTGGTGATCCGTGAAAACACCGAAGGACCATATGTCGGTGAAGGCGGTGTGCTTCGAAAGGGAACCGCGAATGAGGTGGCAACGCAAGGGTCGGTGAACACTCGGCTTGGTGTTGAACGTTGCGTGCGTTACGCATTTGAACTTGCAATGCAGCGCGAGCGCAAACATGTCACTCTCGTGCATAAGACGAATGTGCTCACGTTTTCAGGCGACCTCTGGGAACGCACCTTCAATGCGGTGGCATCGGAGTATCCGCAGATCGAAACTGCGTACAACCATGTCGATGCGGCATGCATCTACTTCGTGCAGGACCCGCATCGTTACGACGTTGTCGTAACCGACAACCTGTTCGGCGACATTCTCACCGACCTGGGTGGTGCCGTATCTGGTGGTATTGGCCTTGCGTCATCTGCGAACCTCAACCCCCCACGGACGGGGCCGTCAATGTTTGAACCAGTGCACGGATCTGCTCCCGACATCGCAGGAACCGGCGTCGCAAACCCAACAGCGGCCGTACTCTCAGCCGCTCTCATGCTTGACTTCCTCGGTGAGGCCGACGCAGCGCGCCGGATCGAAGCGGCATGCGCTGGGGTTCCGACTGAAGGAACCGTTGCGATCGGTGACATGATCGCCTCACGCGTTTCGTCTTGAGCGAAACATCGAATACCAGTTTCAACGTTTGAAAGACTGCTGAAATGCCGATTACCGCAACACCGAAAATCTGGATGAACGGCTCGCTCGTCGACTGGGCAGATGCGAACGTGCACATCCTCACCCACACGCTTCACTATGGAACGGGTGTATTCGAGGGCATTCGTGCCTACGAGACCGCGGATGGACCTGCGGTATTCCGCTTGACCGAGCACATCGAACGTCTACATAACTCAGCGAAAATCCTTGGCATGCCGATGCCGTATTCGGTTGACGATCTCATCACGGCGACGAAAGAGACGGTGGCCTCAACGGGCCTCGATTCTTGTTACATCCGACCGATTGCCTACCTCGGCTACGGCGAAATGGGGCTTAACACTCTTCCGTGCACAGTTGACGTTGCGATTGCGTGCTGGCCATGGGGCGCCTACCTGGGTGACGACGCAGTGGAGAAGGGCGTTCGCCTGAAGACATCTTCTTGGACCCGTCACGATCACAACACGATGCCACCTGCTGCGAAGACCACAGGCAACTACGTGAATTCATCCCTGGCAAAAGTCGAGGCGCTTCAGGCTGGTTACGACGAGGCTGTGATGTTGGCACCGAACGGACTGGTCGCAGAATGCTCTGGTGAGAACCTCTTTGTGGCTCGCCATGGAACATTGCTGACACCGCCACTGTCTGCCGGTGCCCTTGAGGGCATCACACAGAACACGGTGATGACCATTGCCGCGGATCTCGGGTTTGAAGCACGCACCGACAACTTGGCGCGCAGCGACCTCTACATCGCTGAGGAAGCATTTGTGGTCGGTACCGCTGCAGAAGTGTCATCGGTGAACTCTGTCGATGACAGAGAGATCCCGTGCCCGGGCCCAATGACACGGGCGATTGCAGAGACCTACGGCGATGCAGTTCGGGGCAAGGTCGACCGTTACCGGCACTGGTGCGAACTGGTCGGTTGATGAACCCGCCGGCTGCTGCGTTGGCACCCAGCAAGATTACGAAATCGCTGCTTCAAGCTGTCTGATAAATGCCGAGTGATCGGCGTGCATCACCACTACGGCGTTCGGCTCTCTCCCTGTGAAACCGAGAAGGTCCATGACCACCATGCCCCTCGTTGGGCCTTCGGCACATTCGGTGACCAGGTTGAGATGACGCGTCTGTGTTGCAACCGACGGATCAATTGCATATGCCATAGCAATTGGGTCAGGCATATCAAAACCGGCGAGTTTTGTATCTCGCGCACAGAATTCGGCCACGATCCGTTGGATATCGATGGTGAATTCGGCGCGTGGAGTTCCGATGCTTCGCAGACGGTTGGCTTCCTCGGGAACGATGACTGCGTCGCGTCGAGAAATATCCCAACCGACGAATTCGAGTGGCAGACCAGACTCCAAGACGATCTGCACGGCATGGGGGTCAACCCACATATTGAACTCAGCGACAGGATTTACATTGCCGATGTGATCGGCTGCTGCCCCCATGAGGACGACACGCGAAATTCTGTCGGCGATCGAGGGATCTCTCTGGATAGCGAGCGCAATGTTAGTGAGGGGGCCGAGGGTGACAAGGGTGAGCTCGCCGGCGTATTCATTCGACGCTTCCAAGAGTGCGTCGACGGCGTGACCCTCGCTCGGAGTGCGATCGGTGAGCGGTAGTCCGATATCTCCCATGCCGTCGTCGCCGTGCACGTGCTGGGCGGTGCCGAGCTCGTAGATGAGCGGGCGATCTGCGCCGGCGTACACCGGCACATCGGTGCGGCCGCAGAGTTCTCTTGTGTACAGCGCATTTTGCAGGGCGGATGAAAGCGGGACATTGCCTGCCACGACACCGATACCAACAATGTTGATGTCGTCACGTGCAAAGGCCATCACGAGAGCGACGGCATCATCACTTGCAGTGTCGGTGTCAATGAAGAACGGGCGTGGAGTTGGCATAGGGTGCGACTCTACGCGAGGCGTAAGATAGTCATCGGCTTCAGCGGTTACTGGCCGAGATCTCGACGCCGCGCTGCGATTCCTCCGAGTGCCTCCATGACAAGTCGGTGAGCGACATTTACAGTGAGCTCGCTGACGTCGTAGGCCGGTGCCACTTCAACGACATCCATACCAACGACATTGTGCTCCCGGGCGAGTTGACGAACGATTCGAAGAATGTCGCTGGTCGCAATTCCCCCGGGCTCAGGTGTCCCGGTGCCTGGTGCGAATGAGGGGTCGAGGCTGTCGACATCGACAGAGATGTAGAGATGGTCAGCAGACGCCAACGCTTCGCTCACTGCGTCGTCCATCACCGCTTTAAAGCCGCGATCCCAAATTTCTTGCATCGTGTGCCACACCATGCCCTGTTGACGCATCCAATCGAAGGTGTCTGCAGGAGGCCAGTACCCGCGGAGACCGACTTGTACGAAGCGGTTGCCAGGAATTGCCCCCGACTCGATCAGTCTGCGCATAGGTGTGCCATGGCTAGCAAGGTTGCCGTCGATGATGTCGGCGGTGTCGGCGTGAGCGTCGAAATGAACGATGCCTACATTGCCGTAGCCATGGACGTCGGCGACCGCAGTGGCAGCTGGCCAGGTGATGGTGTGGTCGCCTCCGAGTGTGATGGGGATGATGCCGCGTCGGGCAACCTCGTGCACCCGGTGGCGGATGTTGGCGAGGCTTTGGTCGGTATTACCGTGAGGGCAGTGGGCGTCACCGGCATCGACAACGGTGAGGTGGTCGAAAATCTCGAGGTCAAGGTCGATGTGGTAGGTGCCCGATTCGTAGGCGGATGTTCTGATCGAACGGGGCCCGAACCGCGCACCGGGACGATTGGTGGTGCCGATGTCGAATGGGGCACCCACGATGGCAACGTCGGGCTTCCATCGGTCGAGGTCTTCAAGATCTGGAACAAAGGGTTGTTGTGCAAATGTCGACAAACCGCCAAAGACGTAGCCGAGGTCGAGCTGTTCGCGCATCCCCGGGCTCAAGAGTTCGTCCCGATTCGGCAGTTCTTCGCTCATAGAAAGAGGGTAGTTGGTGGAGCGCTGTTGCGGCATTGCCGCTGAGGCTGTTGGAGAGGTTGTAGGGGTAGGGGAGATGGTGCGGCGATGGTGTTGGTTATCCGCAAGTGATCCACAAGGCGGCGCCGTATTTCCACTGGTTATCCACAGTTGTGGGGTGTCGTTTCGTGGTCAATTGTTTGGTGAGAAGTTGACGATGAGATCTGGGCCGTATTTAATAGAAGTGATGACTCGTCACATCGCCGCCGAAATTATTATTTGTTAGAGCACATTTCACCGTGTGCTCGTTTTGCCGCCCTCGGGCGGCATTTTCAGTTTTCGGGCCGATACTGATACCAACAACACATAGAGGACAACTCACATGAGCACTCCAACAACAACTGATCAGCGCAGTATCGAAATTTTTGACACCACGCTGCGCGATGGTCTTCAAGTTGAAGGCGTCACCGCAACGGTCGATGACAAACTCGTAATCGCCGAACAACTCGACTCGCTCGGTGTTCATTTCATTGAAGGCGGATGGCCGGGCGCGAATCCGAAAGACATTGAGTTCTTTCAGCGTGCCGCGAAAGAACTCAACCTTTTGACGAGTACCTTTGTCGCATTCGGTTCAACCCGTCGCCCACGCGGGAAAGTAGACGACGACCCGACGTTGCGTAATCTGCTCGACGCAGACACGTCAGCTGTGTGCATCGTTGCGAAAAGCTGGGATTATCACGTCACTGAGGCGCTACAAACCACCCTCGAAGAAGGCACCGCAATGATTGCTGACTCGGTCGAATATCTCGTCGGTAACGATCGTCGGGTGCTTGTCGACATGGAGCACTTTTTCGACGGCTTCAAGCACAATCCTGAATTTGCCTTTCGAGCGTTAGAGGCAGCGATCGTCAAGGGTGCGACCCATGTGGTTCTCTGCGACACCAATGGTGGCTCACTGCCTCACGAGGTTGAAGACATCGTGGCCCAGGTCTATGCACACATCGGTAACGATGCGACGATCGGAATCCACTGCCATGACGACACCGGATGCGCGGTCGCAAACTCGATGGCGGCAGTTCGAGCTGGTGCGGGCCACGTGCAAGGCACCTTGAATGGTCTGGGTGAGCGCACCGGCAACGCCAACTTGACGACGATCATCCCGAACCTCCAACTGAAGCAGGACTACTCCTGTCTTCCACAAGATCGTCTCGTTCGCCTCGCTCCGGTTTCGCATCGCATCGCGGAGACCCTCAACCGAGCGGTGAATCCTCAGGCGCCATATGTCGGAACCTCCGCATTCGCACATAAAGCTGGATTGCACGTCAGTGCGATTGCACGAGCACGAGACGCCTACGAGCACGTTGACCCAGAGCAGGTCGGAAATGGCACGAGGTTTGTCGTCTCAGAAATGGCTGGCCGAGCCACCATTCAGATCAAAGCAGAGCAACTCGGAATTGATCTTGACGGCCCAGCGATCAACCAGGTGATCGACGACCTCAAACGACTCGAACATGAGGGGTACCAGTTTGAAGCCGCTGATGCCTCCCTCGAACTTCTCATGCGCAGAGCAACTGGCTGGGAACATGACTACTTCGATGTCGAATCGATGCGAGTGATCACCGATGAGTCGGCAGACGGGCCGTTCAACACTGAAGCAACGGTGAAGGTGTGGGTTCAGGGCGACCGCCATGTGCACACCGCAGAAGGAAACGGGCCTGTCAACGCAATCGATACTGCGTTGCGTCGGGCGATCAGTGGCGCATACCCGCAGCTCGAGCAGGTTCACCTCACCGACTACAAGGTGCGAATTCTCGATGGAGGAGAGGCGACCGGGGCGGTGACCAGAGTGCTCATCAGCGCAACCGATGGTCGAACCGACTGGACGACAATTGGAGTGAGCCCGAACATCATCGAGGCCTCGTGGCGAGCACTGTCAGAAAGCATCGTGTACGGCCTGCTTCGCGGGTAAAACATTGTCATGGCAGCTCCTCGTTTCGCCCCATCCCGTCGTCGAAGTGACCCGTTTTACGAGTCACCGGACGTCGTTCCTGCGTCATGGTCGACAGACCGGCCAGCGGAAATCGAAGGGTTGCAGCCGGTAGGTCCGTCTCTCGGCTATCCGGGACCAGACCAAGGTTTTATCCTCACGATCGCGAAGCGACTGCGCCCCCGCATCTGCACGCAATCGGGCGAGCACATCGATGACGCCATCAACGGCAGTATCGGTATCGCGCTGAGGAGAGCCTCGATGATGAGCCGGGCGCCGGTTGTTCATGACCTCACGATTGCGCTCACCATCTGGGGTTGGTTCGACACGAATCCGCCAGCAGAGCTCGTCAAGATCAGGTCTGACGCATTTGCTGGCCTTCGCAATCTTGGTCACCACTACGGTGCAGCCCGCCGACTCGTTGATGCAGTGCCAGAGTCAACGTTGCAGGCAACACCCGACCAGATCTCCCTGCTTTACCCAGCGCAGTGGAAGGTGCTCTCAGGCGCCGACACGCTCGAAAACAACCACGTCTAACAGCGATCGGCTACTGCGGTCTAACGTAATCTCATGACCCAAGAAGGATCCGCCGCACCGAAAATCAAGTTGCTCAACCAAGATGGTGACACCGTCTCGTTGTCATCGTTTAAGGGGCGCAAGGTTCTCATCTACTTCTATCCAAAAGCAGATACCCCGGGCTGTACAACGCAATCTTGTGCCCTTCGAGATATCGCAGGGGAAATTGGCGACACCGTCATTATCGGCATCAGTCCAGACGCGCCGGCGAAACTCAAAAAGTTTGACGACAAATACTCCTTGGGTTTCACGTTGCTCTCCGATGAGGACCACGCTGTCGCCGAACAGTTCGGCGTTTGGGTCGAAAAGTCGATGTACGGACGCAAGTACATGGGTGTTCAGCGATCATCTTTCCTCATCGACGAGAAGGGGCGCATTGAACGTGCGTGGCCAAAGATCAGCCCGAAAGACACCCCCACCCAGTTGCTAAAAGCACTCGGCTGAACCGTAGAGCGGATCACGTAATTGATGGTTGACGATGCTCTGAGCGAGATCCGGCGCATCGTCGGCGAGCAACACGTCATCTCTGGCGACGATACCGCTGCGCACGTTGTCGATTGGACCGGAAGGTATGTCGGAACGACTCCAGCTGTTGTCCGGCCTGGCTCAACCACGGAGGTGGCGGACGTCATTCGTGTGTGCCGTGAGCATGCGGTCGCCATCATTCCGCAGGGCGGAAATACGGGGATGGTCGGCGGGAGTGTCCCGCTCAACGGCGAAATTGTGCTGAGCATGCAACGGTTGAACACAATCGGGAATGTCGACCGACTCGCATTGCAGGTGAGTGTTGACGCTGGTGTGACCATCGAGCAGTTGCAGACCGCAGTGGGATCACACGGATTGCGTTACGGAGTTGATTTCGGTGGACGTGGCTCGGCAACCGTCGGAGGAACGATCGCAACGAATGCCGGTGGTCTGAACGTGTTGCGCCATGGAATGACCCGAGCGCAGGTCATCGGGGTTGAGGTCGTGCTCGGAACAGGAGAGATCATCGATCTCATGTCCGGTTTGGTGAAGAACAACACCGGCTATTCGATCCCCGACATGATGTGCGGCTCAGAAGGAACCCTAGGAGTGATCACCAAGGCACGTCTTCGACTCATTGCTGATCAACCATTCCGTCAGACGGCGTTGCTCGCCTTTGACAATGTCGAGGCAGCCGTCGTAGCGACCGCTCAGTTGCGGGTGGCGCTGCCTGGTCTTGAGGCTGCTGAACTTATGCTCGCCGACGGAGTGGGCCTCGTCTGTGAAGAGTTTGAACTCTCGGCCCCGCTTGGCGGATTACACCCGGTGTTCCTGCTCGTAGAGACTGCATCGGAGAGCGATGACCTCGAGCGACTCATTCAACACGTCGCTGAACTCGACGGAGTTGCCGACACCGCAATTGCCGCAGATGAACGCCAACGACAGTTGCTATGGCGTTTGCGCGATGACCATACGACGGCGATTAATCGTGTTGGAGTGCCGTGCAAGTTCGATGTCACGTTGCCCCATGACCAAATTGCAGCGTTCATCCCGAAAGTGAAGAACCTCATCGCCGCGTTGGCTCCGACATCGACGACGTGGATCTTCGGCCACGTGGGCGACGGAAATCTTCATGTCAACGTCACCGGACTCGACGGCGACGATGTCCTTGACAGGTCAATTTATGAACTGGTGATTTCAATGGGAGGGTCGATCAGCGCTGAGCACGGCATCGGCACCGCCAAATCGGCCTACCTTCCGCTGCAACGTTCAGCCGCCGAACTCAACCTGATGCGGGGATTGAAAGCGGTGTGTGACCCGAACGGGATTCTTAACCCGTCGGTGATCTTCAATCAGTAACCCGAGCACCTGAGATGTATCACGAGGCGTTGCTTGCGTGAGCCTTCAAGACATCGAGGTCGACGTACTCAAGCGCTGACATGTGGGTTGCCGCGAGCACGACCTGGCACGCGTGTCCGGCCTCGTAGGCCTCAACCCAGCGTGATGCGCACACACACCAGCGGTCTCCATCTCGAAGCCCAGGAAAGCCGTACATCGGCATCGGTGTGGAAAGGTCGTTGCCACAACTTGCCGAAAAGGCCAGGAAATCATCGGTGACGACACAACAGATGACATGCATGCCGGGATCATCGCCAAAATTGTCACAGCACCCAGTTCTCCGGTATCCGGTGAGAGGGTCGAGCGAACATTCTTCGAGTTCGGTTCCAAGCACGTTGAGTTGTGTCACGGTTACATCTCAGCATGTTTCGGCTCGCCACTGCCGACTGAGTGGCGATTATTGACCGAATGGGGCTAACTCAGAGTGATGCCAAAAATTTGCCCGATGACGTAGGTCGCGCCACAGGCGACAAGCACGATGAGTATTTGCCGTGTCGCAGCCCAGACCATTGGGCGTTCGGCAAATTTGCCGACGACCGCACCGACGATACCGGCAGCCACCACACCGAGCGCGAGCGAAGAGATAGTCGCCGCTGTGCCTGAGCCAATGAACCACGGAATAAGTGGTAACAGCGCACCAACGATGAATGAGAGAAGCGAGAGCACAGCGGCTTGCAGTGCGGATGGAAGTGCGCCCGGGTCGATCCCAAACTCTTCACGAGCGTGCACTGCTAGAGCGTTTGACGGCGATCGCATGACCTCAGCCGCAGCCTGCGCTGCACTCGCTGGTTCCATGCCGTGACCCTCATAGACCGCAGCAAGCTCAGCGGTTTCATGTTCTGTGTTGTGTTCGAGCTCTCGTAACTCGATATCGAGCTCACGCTGCACGAGGTCATTTTGCGCGGAGATGCTGACCCATTCGCCCGCTGCCATCGAAATGGCGCCGGCTACCGCGCCGGCTAAACCTGCAAGGCGCACGATCGTGGAGTCAACACCGCTTGCGGCAAACCCGAGAATGAGTGAGACATTTGAAACCAAGCCGTCGTTGATTCCGAAGACAGCGGCTCGAGCGAGACCACCAGATACAGAGCGGTGAGCTTCGTGTGGAGCGTGTGCAGCCATGACCGTGATCGTAATCGGGTGAGGGGACTGAGCAATACCGTGCCGGTAACGTCTGCAAGTAATGAATGCTTCAGGCCCGCGTTTTCGTTTCGCTCCCTCGCCAACAGGGTTCTTCCATGTCGGAGGTGCCCGAACAGCGTTGTTTAACTGGGCGCTTGCTCAGTCAACCGGTGGAACATTCGTGCTCCGGATCGAAGACACCGATGAGGCCCGTAACCGACCTGAGTGGACCGATGGCATCTTGTCGGCTCTCGAGTGGCTTGGAATTGATTCGGCAAGCCCCGCATTCGAAGGACCGTATTTTCAGAGCAACGATTCTGGCGAGCATCTTCGCGCGGCGACGCAATTGTATGAGTCGGGTCACGCCTACTACTGCGAGATGTCGCCAACAGACATCGAAGAACGAGCAGCTGCCGAAGGTGTCACCGGGTACAACGGATGGTCTCGTGATCTCGGTCTTGAGCCTGGTGCGGGGCGGGTACTGAGATTTCGGGTGCCGGAGGGAAGCACGATCGTTCGTGACGCGGTGCGAGGCGATGTCGAATTCGATCATTCGGTCATCGAAGATTTTGTTCTCGTGCGCAGCAACGGAACCCCCGTGTTCAACTTGGCGAACGTCGTCGATGACATGTCGATGGGCATCACCAATGTCATTAGAGCCGAAGAGCATTTGCCGAATACGCCAAAACAGCAGATGCTGTGGGCTGCGCTCGACCGTGAGCCGCCCGTATGGGGTCACGTTCCGGTGCTCGTGAATGAGCAACGCAAAAAGCTCTCAAAACGTCGCGACAAGGTTGCGCTTGAGCAGTATCGAGACGAGGGATACCTCGCTGATGCGATGGTGAACTACTTGATGACTCTGGGTTGGTCAGCAGGCGATGACCGTGAGATCCTCCCGTGGAACGAGATTGTCTCTTTATTTGCGCTCGACGATGTCAATCTGTCACCAGCGTTCTTCGATGTGAAGAAATTGTCAGCATTCAACGGTGAATACATCCGAATGATGTCAAACGACGAGTTCCTCGATGCTTGCGATCCGTGGCTTCCGGCAGAGTGGGATCGATCGATGTTTGCGATGATCGCCCCGCACGTCCAGCCGCGACTCGTGACATTTTCTGATGTGTCTGGCGTGGTCGACTTCATCTTTACTGGGGTTGAGTACGACGATGCGTCCTGGGAAAAGGTGATGACAACCGATATCGCAGGTCCTCTCCTCGATGCAGCGATCGCTCGATACGAAGCCCTCGAAAACTGGCACGCAGAGGAACTGAAGTCAGTGCTCGAAGAGGTGATGGAGCCCTTCGGTCTCAAACTGGGCAAAGCTCAGGCACCTGTGCGCGTTGCTGTCACCGGCAGAACAGTAGGGCCCCCGCTTTTTGAGTCGCTCGAGGTACTCGGGCAACACGACACCCTCGATCGAATGCGCGCTGCGAGGAGCCGAATCTCGACGTGACCGGTCGAACGATGCGCCGTTCAGCGCTCTGGTTGTTGGCGATCGCAGCGCTGTATCTGCTCATCACTCTCGCTCAAGTGGTGCTCGCCGGTCGGCAGAAACCCCCTGCTGAAGCCGACGCGGTCGTTGTTCTTGGAGCCGCACAATATGACGGTCGTCCATCACCGCAGTTGGAAGGTCGACTGGTCACGGCTATCGATCTGTGGCTTGACGGCGCCGTCGATACGTTTATCGTGACGGGTGGCAGACAAGAGGGTGACAGGTTCACCGAAGCGGAAACTTCGAAACGTTTTATTCTTGAGAATGGAGTTCCCGACGACAGCATCTTGTTTGAAGATGTGGGCACGACGACGTGGGAGAGCATCCAGGGCGTGGCCTCCCTCGTTGAGAGGCACGACATCGGTTCTGTCATCATCGTGACCGACCCTTATCACGCCAAGCGCGCATCACTCATCGCACAGCGATCGGGCATCAACGTCGTTGGTGTTGCTCCCGTACGCGACTCGGTCGTTGGTGGAGTCGCGTCTGTGCGCCGCCACCTCGTTGAGACCGCAGGAGTTGCGCTGGGCAGAATCGTTGGGTTCGAGCAGATCAGTGGGCGAGGTTAAGCAGGGTTGGTGGGAACGAGCCGAGCGATACAATCCGATTGTCCAGTGGGGTGTGGTGTAATTGGCAACACGGCAGTTTCTGGTTCTGCTATTCGGGGTTCGAGTCCCTGCACCCCAACCACACGATGGCCGGTCTCATTGACCGGCCATCGGCATGTACGGGCGGTGTCGTCGTCCGTCACCGGTGATAGCGTTTGCGCCGCTACTTGGCCCGTTCGTCTAGTGGCCTAGGACACCACCCTCTCAAGGTGGCGGCACGGGTTCGAATCCCGTACGGGCTGCCAAGTCGGTTTTATCCGAACGATTCTCTGGGTCACCCATTCAGGGTGGCCCAGTGGCGTTTTTCGGTGCGTTTTCTTCACTGCGTCGGGTACCTTCCCGAGTGTGATAGGCAACTCCCATGAAAGATCTCGCAACACAGACACGGTGGATGGATGCAACTGCTCAAGCCGAACTCGTCGCCAACGGAGATGTCACCCCCGTTGAACTTGTCGATGCAGCGATTGAGCGAATGGAGTCACTCGACGGCGACCTCAACGCTCTGACCTATCGATGGTTCGATACCGCTCGGGAGATGGCTGGTTCGCCGACACTTCTCGATGGGCCATTTAAGGGTGTTCCGTTTCTATTGAAAGACCTTCACGCCCATATGGAAGGTATGCCGATGTCGAATGGGTCAGCGGCATTGAAGGAAGCGAACTATCGCTCGACGATCGACACGACGATCGTGAGTCGATTCAAGGACGCCGGCCTGGTCATCTGTGGTCGCACAAATAGCCCAGAGATGGGAACCGTCCCCGTGACCGAACCGGTTGCATGGGGACCGACTCGCAACCCGTGGAACACAGATCACACGCCAGGAGGATCGTCAGGTGGAGCATCGGCTGCGGTCGCATCGGGAATGGTGCCGATGGCGCATGCCTCTGATGGGGGAGGGTCGATCAGAATTCCAGCTGCGTGTACGGGTCTCGTCGGGTTGAAAACATCGCAAGGGCGAATTTCGACAGGGCCTTACCGAGCGGAAACAGGCCTGGGTGTTGAGCTTGCGGTTTCTCACTCGGTGCGCGACACCGCGAGACTGCTCGATGCTGTGGCCGGTCCGGGCATTGGCGACTCTGTGATTGCGCCGGACTCGCCGATGACGTATACCGAGGCGCTCTCACGCGACCCCGGCACCCTGCGGATCGGAATTCTGGCCCATCACCCGAGAGGAGGAACGATCAGCGATGACTGCGTTGAGGCGGCTGAGTCTGCGGGCCGAATGTTGGAGAGCTTGGGGCATTCGGTTGAGTATTCCTTCCCGCAAATTCTCACCGATCCCGATACGGTCTCCCGATTCATGGCGCTGTGGGCAGTCGGCGCTGCGATGAATGTGAAGACGTTCTCCGAGATGCTGGGTCGAGAAATCACCGCTGACGACATGGAGCTCATGAACTGGGTGCAAGCGGAGTTCGCGCAGAATATGTCAGGAGTCGATTACGCCACCGCACTTGCAGGCGTTGCGTCGTATCGGCGTGACTGTTTGCAATGGTGGGCAGACGGCTTTGACATCCTTGTCACGCCAACCTTGGGGGAAACGCCACCGAAAATTGGCGAACACGACAACAATCCAGGTCGTCCGATGGATCCGATGCGCAGGGCCGCAGAGTGGATCCCGTTTACGCCGCCATTCAACACAACCGGTCAGCCTGCAATCAGTTTGCCGCTCCACGTCGCTGGCAACGGACTTCCCGTGGGCGTGCAATTCGTTGCGGACTACGGGCGAGATGATCTTCTCATCAGCCTCGCCGCTCAACTCGAGCGTGCGTTTCCATGGGGCCACATCGAGGCATAAGACTCATGCTTGCCGTTGGGTCCACGGCCTTGCAGAGCACCCCGCCACCGTTGATATCTCGTTGGCGAGAACAGTTAGCCGCGTTGCTGGATACGAGCCCACTCGTCGCGCAAACCGACTGTTCGGTGAAACAGCAATTGCGTTCGGGGGTCGTGAGCGAAATAGCCAAGGCGTTCAAACTGCACCACCTCACCCGGCGCGAGATCAGCCATCGAAGGCTCAAACATGCAGTTTTCGAGCGTGGTAACCGAACTCGGATCGAGATCATCCATCGGGTCACCGGTTTCTGTTCCCGGGACTTCAGCTGAAAACAGGCGTTCGTAGAGCGCAGCCGATCCTGAGACTGCATGCTCTGCAGACACCCAGTGCATCGTTGACTTCACCTTGCGACCATCGGGAGCATTACCACCGCGGGTCTCAGGGTCGTAGGTGGCGTAGACGGTGGTTGGAGTGCCGGCGTCATCAACATCGAATCCGGTGCAGGTGACGAAATACGCCCCTCGGAGCCGCACTTCTCTTCCTGGAGTGAGCCTGAAATATTTCGGCGGTGGGTCAGCCCGGAAGTCGTCCTGCTCGATAAACAATTCTCCGGTGAAGGGAACCACACGCGTACCGTCGCCAGGATTTTCAGGGTTATTGACAACCTCGACTTCGTTGACCTCACCTTCCGGCCAGTTGGTAATGACAAGTCGCAGCGGGTTGAGAACAGCCATCTTGCGTTGAGCCGTTGCGTTGAGATGTTGCCGTACAAATGATTCGAGCAGTTCAATCTGATGGCGGCTATTGGCTCGCGACACGCCGATGTAGGAGCAGAACTCCTTGATAGCCGCAGCCGGATAGCCCCGTCGACGGAGCCCGCGCAGAGTGGGCAGTCGAGGGTCATCCCACCCATCGACAATGCCGTCTTCAACGAGTGCGGCGAGGCGTCGCTTTGAGGTGACGGTGTGGGTGAGTTCGAGGCGGGCGAATTCTGTCTGGCGCGGGGTGTCACTCGGAAGTGGCAACTTTGAGAGGTACCAGTCGTACAGCGGTCGGTGGCTGTCGAACTCAAGAGTGCACAGTGAGTGAGTAACACCCTCAATTGCGTCACTTTGCCCGTGTGCCCAGTCGTAGGTCGGATAGATATGCCAACGGTCGCCCGTGCGATGGTGTGGTTCATTGCGGATGCGATACATCACCGGGTCGCGCAACTGCATGTTTTCGTGTTGCATATCGATCTTCGCCCTGAGGACTCGAGCGCCTTCGTCAAATTCGCCGTCACGCATCTTGCGAAAGAGCTCGAGGTTCTCTTCAACGGAACGCGTCCTAAACGGGCTTTCGATGCCGGGCTGGCCGAAGCCACCGCGTTGATCTGAAATTGTTTCCGCATCCTGATCATCGACATAGGCCAAACCCTCTGAAATGAGGTGCTCAGCCCAGTCATAGAGTTGTCCGAAGTAGTCGCTCGCGTAGAGCGGCGCACCATGTGGTCGGTACCCAAGCCACTCGAGGTCTTCAAGAATTCCGTCGACGTATGTCGAGTCTTCGGTATCAGGGTTTGTGTCGTCGAACCGAAGGTTGCAGATACCTCCAAATTCGTTTGCCAATTCAAAATCGAGGGTGATGGCTTTTGCGTGTCCGATATGGAGAAAGCCGTTTGGTTCAGGCGGGAAACGTGTTTGGAGTCGCCCTCCGAACCGGCCGTTGGCAACATCGTCTCGGACGAGTTCTCGTACAAAGTCGTCTAGAGGTTCGTCTGCGCCGTTTGTCACCCCTCCAGTATGCGTGATGAGGGTCGCATTCCGAACGACTTTCCCTCAGCGGGTCATACTTCGTAGGCTGGAGCCATGCGCGCAATCTTCGACGATGTTCATGACGAGTTTCGACGCTCGTTCGCTTCATGGGTGGCGAAAGAGATCGCCCCTGACTACGTGTTGTGGGAAGAAGCCGGTATCGCACCCCGCGAGATGTTCACGTCTGCCGGGTCGAATGGGTTCCTTGGCATGCAGATCCCAGAAGAATTTGGAGGCGGAGGATCAGACGACTTCCGTTTCAACCAAATCGTTGCCGAGGAATTCGCCTATGCAGGAATCGGCGGAGCTGGGTTGGGCATCACCCTTCATAACGACATCACCATTCCGTATTACCTGGAGCTCGCGAATGACGAGCAGCGTCAACGCTGGCTTCCAGGAATCGCATCGGGTGATTTGATTACCGCGATCGCGATGACAGAGCCCGGCACGGGCTCAGACCTTGCGAGTGTTGGAACGACCGCAGTGCGAGATGGCGACGTATATGTCGTGAACGGTTCGAAAACGTTCATCACGAACGGGATCAACTCAGACCTCGTCATCGTCGTCGCGAAGACTGACCCGACCGCTCGTCATTCGGGAATGACATTGCTCGTCGCCGAGCGTGGTATGGAAGGTTTCGATCGTGGACGGAATCTCGAAAAGATCGGAAATCATTCTCAGGACACCTCTGAGTTGTTCTTCGATGATGTTCGCATTCCGGTCGCAAACCGAATGGGCCAAGAGGGCGAGGCGTTCCGGTATCTCTCGTCAAACCTTGCCCAGGAACGGCTTTCGATTGCAATCACAGGCGTGGCGTCTGCGCAAGCAGCGCTGAACTCAACGGTTGAGTACGTGAAAGAGCGCACAGCGTTCGGAAAATCACTCGGCGAATTTCAAAACACGAAGTTTGTGCTGGCAGAGGTGAAGACGGCAATTGAAGTTGCCCAGGCATATGTCGACCAGTCGGTGATGAAACTCATCGCCGGCGAACTGACCCCGACCGAGGCGGCTCAGGCCAAGTACTGGTGCACCGACTTGCAGCATGATGCAGCGCATCGCTGTCTGCAACTGTTCGGGGGATACGGCTACACCCTTGAGTATCCGATCGCCCGTAACTACGCCGATGCGCGCGTGACCTCGATTTACGGTGGCACGAACGAGATTATGAAGACCATCATCTCGAAATCGCTCGGACTGTGATCAGGGCGCGCTGAACCGATCCGGGTTCAGAACGCAATCAGAAGAGAGATCAGATTCGAAGGGTGGTTCCGCCGTCGACCACGAGCACGGCTCCGGTCACGTACTTTGAGCGCAGTAGCCCGAGCATCGACTCGGCGCAGTCATCGGGGGTTGCTGAGCGGCCGAGAGGTGCGGTCTTCGAAATCATTGCGTGCTGGTCATCCCAGTCGTCAGTCCACGGGGTCGCAACGAGCCCTGGGGCAATCGCATTCACTCGTACCGGCCCCGACACCTTGGCAAGCAATTGTGTCATGTGGTTGAGGGCAATCTTTGTCATTGCGTAGGCAACAGATGAGCCGACCTGGCGAACACCAGCAATCGAGGTGACGTTGATGACATTGCCGTCCTCGGATTGCTTCAAGTGTGGCATTGCGTACTTTGTCAGCCACCAGGTGCCAAACACGTTGACATCGAACGTCTTTTTGAAGATCTCATCGGTAAGAGCTTCAAGGTCATCGTGTGGCACGAGCGTTGTCCAGCCAGCGTTATTGATGAGAAAGTCGAGTTGGCCGTAGCGTTCGATCGTTGAGTCGATGAGTGCGTGGCCTTGCGCCTGGTCGGAGATGTCGGCCTGGATGTAGCACGACTCACCGGGGAGGGCGTCTGAGACGTTTTGGCCAGCTTCGACTGAGTTGGCCGAGTTGACGACGACGGTGGCGCCGAGCTCTGAGAGACGATGGGCGGTGGCCTCACCGATGCCTGAAGATGATCCTGTGACGATGGCGACGCGGCCTGCAAATTCGTTGTTGCTCATAGTGGGAGTGTGGCAGATGCGGTCGTGCAGGCGTGAGCCGGAGAATGATGCATACGGATGAGCTTCTCTGCTCTATTGACGCGTATGTACGGGGCTCGTGTCGTTATGAAAGAATGGGCCTTATGTCGCAGACACTTCCGGAATCATCGGTCGACCGCTATCCGTTCACCCGACCTGCGAGTCGTCCTCCTGTTGTCGTCGAGACCGACGGAGTGGAACTCATCCTCGAAGATGGAGAACGGGTCATCGATGCCGCAGGTGGAGCGGTGGTGACCAATATCGGGCACGGCCGAGGAGAAATTGCTGATGCCGTTGCAACCGCAATGCGGTCGATCGACTACGTGGTTCCAACATGGGCAACGCCGAACCGGGTCGCTCTTGTTGATCGGCTTGTTAACAACTGGCTTCCAGAAGGATTCGGGCACGTGTACTTCGCTGGCGGAGGATCAGAAGCCACCGACACTGCCGTTCGAGTTGCTCGCCAATATCACCTCAGCCGTGGAGATGACCAGCGTTATAAGGTGATCGCCCGACTGCCGAGCTACCACGGAGCGACGATTGCCACGCTCGGAATTGGCGGGCACATGGCACGTCGCTCAGGCCTTGACCCGTTGCTTGCCGAGTGGCCAAAAGTTCCATGGAATGATGCATCTGCGTTGGCGGCAGCAATTGAGGCAGCAGGCCCAGAGACCGTTTCTGCGTTTATGGCTGAACCAATTATCGGTGCCTCGGCGGGAGCGCTCGTTGCGAACGAAGATTATTGGCAGGAAGTGATGGAGGTCTGCCAGCACTATGGAGTGCTCTTCATTGCAGACGAGGTGATGACCGGGTTTGGTCGAACAGGTCGCACATGGGGGCATGAGCACGATCCGGTGCAGCCTGACATTCTTGTGTCCGCGAAGGGCCTCGGGGGCGGCTATGTCCCGATGTCGATGCTGACCGCATCTGACGAGGTGACTGGGTCGATCTCCGATGCTGGTGGAAACGTGATGTTCTTCACCTATTCAGGCCCAGACGCAATGTGTGCTGGGGCGCTTGCCGTTCTTGAGATCATGGAACGCGAGCAACTCGTCGACCGAGCGAAGGTGATGGGCGACCGAATGCAGTCGGCGTTGGCGAGCGCGCTCAACGGCCACTCCAGGGTCACCGAAATTCGCGGCCGTGGCCTCATGATCGGCGTTGAACTCGCCGGCCTGAGTGCGGTTGAAGCCGTTGAGGCCTGTGTGCAGCGAGGAATGTGGGTCTATCCCGCAGGATCTGGGCCTGCCGTGGCTGACGCGTTGCTGTTTGCGCCGCCGATGGTGGTGACCGACGATCACATCGATCGCATCGTTGATATCACTGTCGACGCACTCAACTCATTTGGCTGAGCTTCAGCTCATGTGAGACGCAGCCACACAGTTGCGTTTGGTGCGAGTTGATCTTGGTGGGCCGACTGAGACGAAGCGAGCATCACCTCGCCAGGTGGCAGAGCAATGTTGCTGTCACCGAAGTTGGTGATAGAGGCATATCCGTTGCGTTCGAATGCAATGGCGTTGCTATCGAGGTTGAGCCACGTGAGATTGCCACATTCAACCCAATGAGCTGACCGTAGTGCGAGAGCAGATCGATAGAGCTCGAGTACCGATCCGTCGATTCCGTCTTGGGCTTCGACCGACTGAGCTCCAAAGTAGGCAGGTTGTGGAAGCCAGGGGGTGCTCTCACCAAACCCAAATGATGGACCGGTTTGCGTCCACGGAATTGGAACCCGGCAGCCATCGCGCCCTTTGCGAGTGTTCTCTGAGCGGCGCCACACCGGATCGTCGAGAACTTCGTGGGGAAGATCAGGCACTTCGTGAAGTCCGAGCTCTTCGCCTTGATAGATATAGGTCGAACCCGGCAGAGCGAGCAACATCATGATGACTGCCAAGCCTCGTTGAGTGCCGAGTTGCTGATCGCAGAGTTCGGTTGTCCCCGTCATCAGCCACTCTTGGTAGTCGGTGCCAGCAGGTAGGCCGTAGCGCGTTGGGTGGCGCAACACATCGTGGTTTGACAGCACCCAGGTCGCCGACGAATTCGCCGATGCGGCATCGATGAGTGCACGGGCGATAGAGGATCGCATGTGATCAACGTCCCAGGGGCATCCAACGAAGTCAAAATTGAATGATTGGTGGTACTCATCAGGTCTCAGGTAGAGCGGCACACTTTCTGCTTTCACCCATGCCTCGGCCACCATCATGAGCTCTTTGTCATACTCTGCCTCTTTTTCGTTGAGAACTGCACGCCATTCGCGGATAATGTCGTGCACCTCATCTCGATCCCAGTGCGGGTGATTATCGATATGTCCGACAGTGAGAATTTCGCTTGCAAGGTCGAGATCTGGGAACGACAGGTCTTTGATGAGTCCGTGTGCGACGTCGATGCGAAATCCGTCGACTCCGAGATCGATCCAGAAGCGGAAAATGTCGCAAAACTCAGTTCGAACGTCTGGGTGGTGCCAGTTGAGGTCGGGTTGGCTGATATCGAACAGATGAAGATACCACTGGCCGTCATCACAGCGACTCCATGCAGGGCCCCCAAACACTG